>CP001817.1:0-300000 GCA_000217635.1 Buchnera aphidicola (Cinara tujafilina)
ATGGGAAATCAGATTCAGAAAACGACAGTGATTGTGGTAGGTGGCGGGCATGCTGGTACAGAAGCTGCCTATGCATCTGCTCGTATGGGGGTTAAAACGCTATTAATAACTCAAAATATTAGTACGGTAGGAGCGCTTTCTTGTAATCCTTCTATTGGAGGTATTGGTAAAAGTCAATTAGTAAAAGAGATTGATGCTATGGGAGGTTTAATGGCTCTTGTGGCTGATTATTCAGGGATACAATTTAAAATCCTTAATTCTAGCAAGGGAGCTGCAGTTCGTTCTACACGTGCTCAAGTTGATAGACAGTTGTATAAGAAAAATTTACAATATTTTTTAAAATTACAAAAAAATCTTCAGCTAATTGAAGCTGAAGTTTCTGATCTTATTATTAAAGATAGAATTGTGCGTGGAGTTAAAGTAAATGATAACTGTGTTATTTTAAGTCGATCAGTGATATTAACCACTGGGACTTTCTTAAATGGAAAAATATTTACTGGTTTAAAAGAACATTTAGGAGGACGTATCTATGAAAAACCTTCGAATCTATTAGCAAATAAATTAAAAAATTTTCCGTTTCGTTTTGGTCGTTTAAAAACCGGAACACCACCAAGATTATTAGGTAGTAGTATTAATTTCCAATTGTTAGAAGAACAGAAAGGTGATTCTCCGGTCCCATTTTTTTCTTTTTTAGGATTTAATATCAATCATCCTGAACAAATTCCTTGTTATATGACATATACAAACGATTGTACACATTCGATAGTTCGTTCTAATTTAAATTTTAGTCCTATGTATACAGGTTCTATTGTTGGTTTTGGGCCTCGGTACTGCCCTTCTATAGAAGATAAGATTGTTCGTTTTTCAAAAAAAATAGACATCAAATTTTTTTTAGAGCCGGAAGGATTGGATTGCAAGGTTTATTATCCTAATGGTATATCAACAAGTTTACCTTTATGTATACAAAAAAAATTTATAAAAACTATAGTAGGTCTAGAAAATGTTGAAATTACTCAGCCAGGTTATGCAGTAGAGTATGATTATTTTGACCCGCGGGATTTAAAAATGACCTTAGAATCTAAAATTATAAAAAATTTATTTTTTGCAGGACAGATTAACGGAACTACTGGATATGAAGAAGCTGGGTCTCAAGGTTTATTGGCAGGAATCAATGCTGCGCTTTATGTTTTAGAAAAAAAACCGTGGTATCCGCGTAGAGATGAGGCTTATATGGGTGTTTTAGTGGATGATTTATGTAATAAAGGTACTACTGAACCATATCGTATGTTTACATCTCGTGCAGAGCATAGATTGCTTTTGAGAGAAGACAATGCAGATTTTCGTTTAACAAAGATTGCTTATAAATTTGGTTTGATATGTCAAAATAGGTGGAAACGTTTTTGTGATAAAAAAAATTTTATTGCTGATGAGCATAGATTTTTAAAAAAAAGTATAATTTCAAAAAATAAATTAGATGCATATTGTACTAATAATAATATTTCAATTAGGATTTCTAGTGATATTACTGCTTTTGATTTTTTACGTAGACCAGGCATTTCTTATGGATTTATTATGAATTTATTAAATCGACCGATGAGTTTTTTATTAAAAAATTCAGAAGATATTGTTGAATTAGAAGCACAAATAAAATATTCAGGTTATATAATTAGACAAAAAATAGAAATTGAAAAACAAAAAAAATTTGAATCAGTTAAATTACCTGTCAATTTAAACTATAAAAAAGTACCAGGTTTATCTAATGAGGTTTATATAAAATTAAATGAGTATAAACCGATCACTTTAGGACAGGCATCTCGTATATCTGGAATTACCCCAGCTGCAATTTCTATTTTATTAATTTTTTTAAAAAGAATGGTATTTTATTTTTTAATATTTACTTTAACTTTAATAAAAAATATACTATATTATATGGTATAATTTTTTTGTATTTTTATTAGCTTTATTTTTATTAAATATATAAGAAATATATTTATGAAGAGTAGTATTATTAAAGATCGGCAGGTTTTTTCCTACCGAATTTTTATAATTATATTTGATTAATATATGATTCTTATTATTTGTATTTTTTTTATATATCAATATTTTTAGCATATAACGCGTTATTTTTAATAAATTTTTTTCGTGGTTCTACTGCATCACCCATTAATATACTAAATAATTGATCTGCGGAATGTGCATCTTTGATGGTAATTTTTAACATTTTTCTTTTTTTTGGATTCATAGTAGTATTCCATAGCTGTTCAGGGTTCATTTCACCTAATCCTTTGTATCTCTGGATACTAATATTTTTATTTGTTTCTTCTATTAATTCATTTATTGTTTTTTTCGATATTACGTATAAAAAATTTTTTATTTTCATAAAATATAAATGTCTTATTTTTTTTAAAAAATAAATTTTTTTTGAAAACTTTAATATTTTTCTATATTTTTTATTTATTAATAGACGGTTTGTAAAAGTAATTTGTTCTGAAATATTTTTTGTTTTATAATGTAAAGTAGGTTCAAAAATGGAGTTATTTTTTTTATAGAATATGTATATTTTATTTTTTATGTTTTTTGAATAAGAAGATAATTTTTTAGTTAGTTTTTTCATCCAATTCTTAATTGTTATATAATTTTTTAGTTCAGTAACAGGGTGCGTATAAATAATGATATTACATATAAAAAAAGGAATTTTATTTTTTATTTTTTTAAAAATTCTTTTTATTTTTTCATATTCTGTAAATATTGTATATAAACTTTCTTTATGTTTTGTTTCTATTTTATTTATTATATTTTTCACACAACTATTACGAAAAATTAATTTCAATTGATAATGTTGCAGTTCATTTGTATTTGTTAGATATTTTTCTTTTTTTCCTCTTTTAACTTTAAAAAGAGGGGGTTGTGCGATATAAACATGTCCTTGTTCAATAAGCTCAGGCATTTGTCTGAAAAAAAATGTCAACAATAAAGTTCTAATATGAGACCCGTCTACGTCAGCGTCTGTCATAATAATAATGTTATTGTATCTTAGTTTTTTAGGATTATATTCATTTTTTCCTAATCCGCACCCAAGTGCAGTGATAATTGTAATTAATTCAGGTGACGTAGCTATTTTTTCAAATCGCGCTTTTTCTATATTTAAATATTTTCCTTTTAAAGGTAATATTGCTTGGTTTTTTCTATTTCTTCCCTGTTTTGCTGATCCTCCAGCAGAATCACCTTCTACTAGATAGATTTCAGATTTTAATGGATTTCGTTCTTGGCAATCAGCTAACTTTCCTGGTAAGCTTGTAATTTCTAAAATCCCCTTTTTTCTAGTTATTTCTCGGGCTTTTTTTGCAGCTTCTCTAGATCGGGCTGCGCTTATAATTTTTGTAATTATTATTCGTGAATCTTTAGGATTTTCTAAAAAATATTCCATGAGATATTCATTAAACAATGTTTCAACAATTGATTTTACTTCAGAAGAAACTAGTTTTTCTTTGGTTTGAGATGAAAATTTAGGGTTGAACATTTTAATTGAAATGATAGCTGTTAGTCCTTCACGAATATCTTCCCCGATAATATTGATTTTATTTTTTTTATTTAAACCTTCACGTTCAGAAAATAAATTAACTGTTCTAGTTAAAGCAGATCGAAAACCGGATAAATGACTTCCACCATCTTTTTGAGGTACATTATTAGTAAAACAAAAAATTTTTTCTTGAAACCCTACATTCCACTGCATAGCAATATTTACTGAAATGTTCATTTTTTTTGCAGTAAATGAAAAAATTTTAGTATGCATTGGATTTTTTTTCTTATTTAAAAATTTTATAAATGATTTTATACCTCCTCTATGAAGAAATTGAGCATTAGTATTATTTTTTAGATCGTTTAATTTAATTAAAATTCCGGAATTAAGAAATGATAGTTCTAATAATCTTTTTTGAATAATTTCAAATTGAAATTTATTTTGATTAGTAAAAATTTTTTTGTTAGGCCAAAAGCGAATTTTCGTTCCTTTTTTTGTTTTTCCAATAAAAGATAGTTGATTTTTAGGATTTCCGTCATAATAAGTCTGTTGATATTTTTTTTCATTTCTATAAATATATAGTTCTAACTTTTCTGATAAAGCATTTACTACTGAAATTCCTACACCATGTAGACCTCCAGATACTTTATATGAATTATCATCAAATTTACCTCCAGCATGTAAAACTGTCATTATTACTTCTGCCGCCGATACTCCGACTTCGGGATGTATGTCTACCGGTATTCCTCTTCCGTCATCTTGTACTGATATAGAATCATCAAGATGTATAATAACTAAAATAGTTTTACAATATCCAGCTAAGGCTTCGTCAATAGAATTATCAACAATTTCAAAGACCATATGATGCAAACCGGTACCGTCATCAGTATCACCGATATACATACCCGGGCGTTTTCGAACAGCATCTAATCCTTTTAATATTTTTATATTTGATGAATTGTATGAATTTGGCATTTTTAACCCTTGATCATTAGTGATTAAATTAAATTTTTTTAGATATAATTTTTTATTGTTATAAATAAATTTTTAAAATTTATTTATATTTATCTTTTTTATAGATTTTTAATTTTTTAAATAATATATGTTATAGTCGTAAAGGCATAATTACGTAATAAATATTTTTTTCTTCTAACGATTGAATTTGAATTTTTACAACAGGAATATCTAAAATAAAATAAATAATTTTGCTTGCTAAAGTATTCAAAACATCTAGTAAATAGAATACATTAATAGAAAATTCAATTTTTTTATTATTATATTGAATTTTAAAGGAATCTGAAGATTCTTCGTCTTCTTGATTGTTTGATCGTATTTGTAATAGATTATTATAAAATTTTAAGTATATTCCTTTAAAATTAATATCACATAAAATAGAAGTACGTAATAAAGATTTTTTTATTTGTGTAAGTGGAATTGGAATTCGTTGCATAGGGTTAATTAAGATAACATCTTGATAATCAGGAAATTTTCCATCTATTAATTTAGTAATAAGTATTATATTTTTAATATAAAATAAAATTTGGTTTTGATTGATAAAGATTCGTATTAGATCTTCTTTTTCTTCTAATAATTGATATAATTCAATAATGCTTTTTTTACTTAAAATTATTGAAAATGAAGTGACTTTGATATTTATTTTTTTCTTATACATTGCTAAACGATGACCATCTGTAGCTACTCCATATAAATAACCATTATGGTACTCTAATAATAAACCGTTTAAAGAGTTTCGGATATCATGATTAGCTATAGAAAATCGAGTAAAAAAAATTATTTTTTTAAGTAAATTTTGTGATATGTTAATCTCGTTTTTTTCAGAATTTTTTTGAAATTTTGGAAAATTTTTTATAGACAATGTCATTAAATAAAAAATAGTATTTAATATTTGGATTTTTATTTTTTTATTAACTAAATGAAAATTTAAGTTAGTGTCTTTAGGTGCATTTCGACAAATATGTAATATTTTTTTTCCGGAAATACTAATATTACCTGATTGAAAAAATTGGTAGTTTTTATGGTGTATAGAAATATTCATTTCGACTTCTAAATTAGATGCTGTTAAATATAGTCTTTTTTGATTTACATCTATTATGATATTTTCTAAAATAGGAAAAATAGGATTTTTTGTAATTACATTAATAATTTTTTTGATATATGGTAATAGTATTTCTTTTTTTATGATGAATTTCATAGTATTATGAGGTTAATTGATAAGATAAATTTAAAAAATCATGATGAATTTTTTTATTTTTTTAGATAATTCTTTTATTTTTCTGCAAGCATGTAGTACGGTGGTATGATCTTTTCCACCAAATGCGATACCGATTTCTGACAAGCTGTGGTTAGTCAATTTTTTTACTAAAGCCATAGCTATTTGTCGAGGTTGTGCTATTGATCGTGTTCTTTTTTTTGATAACATATCTGACATTTTTATACTAAAATATTTAGATACTGATTTTTGAATGTTCTTTATCGTTATTTTTTCTTTTTGACAAATTAATAAATCTTGCAAGGTACTTTGAACGAGTTCTATATTAATATTTTTTTGATTAAATATAGAGTGGTTTTGAAGTTTATTAAGAATACCTTCTAATTCTCTGACATTCGAACATAATTTTGTTGCTATGAATTGAGCTATTGTATAAGATAACTTTATTTTTCTTTCTGCCGCTTTATATAATAGAATAGCTATTCTAGTATTTAAGTCAGGTGGGTTAATTGAAATAGTTAATCCCCAGCTAAACCGTGATTTTAAGCGATCCGCCATACCATTAATATCTTTTGGATAACGATCTGAAGTTAAAATGATTTTTTGGTCGTGATCAAATAAGGTATTAAAAGTATGAAATAATTCTTCTTGAGACCGCTCTTTATTAGAAAAAAATTGAATGTCATCTATCATTAATGCATCTACAGATCGATAATATTTTTTAAATTCTTCAATAGAATTATTTTTTATTGATTTTACCATATTTGCACAAAAACGTTCGGAATGGATATAAATAACTTTTGCAGTATTGTTATTTTCTAAAATAAAATTTCCAATAGCGTGTAAAAGATGGGTTTTTCCTAAACCAGTATTTCCATATAAAAATAATGGATTATATGAATTTTTAAGTTTTGCTAGCTGATAAGAAGAATATCGTGCTAATCGATTTGATTCTCCTTCAATAAAATTATTGAAACAGTATTTTTTATTAATTTCTGTATGATAATATGATTTTATATAGTGAATATTATAGTTAAAATGTTTTTTGTGTATTTTTTGTTGATTTATTATATTATATTTTGAGTAATAAGTATGAGTAGTAATTAAATGATCAGTAGAAATATTTTCAATTTGTAAAGTTAATGGAATATTTTTTTTTTTGACCAAATTTATATAATAAATTTTTAAAATAGTGTATATACTTGTTTTTAACCCAATCCAAGACAAAATGATTTGGTGCAAATAAATATAGAGAATTTTTTTTGATTTCACTCGCAGTGGACGAATCCACATACTAAATTCTGTAGGTAAAAGTTTTTTTTGTAAATGAGTAAGACATTTTTTCCAAATTGCAAGAGACACGAATAGAGCTCCAAAAAAAATAAGATAAAGTAAATTAGAATATATTTATTTTTAAATATTACAAATATATATGACTATTAAAAATATTATTCAAAGATAAAAAGTTATCTATTATTTTAATTTAATTAGATAATTTTTAAAATTAAATTGTTTTTTTTAATAGTTCTTTAAAAATATTTTTAAATTTTGATAATTTAAAAATTTATTAAAATTATAAGTATTTAATTTATTTTTTGAATTTATATTAATTTAATTTTTAATAATGCATAATATTTAGATGTATATATAGTATTTTGTACGATATTAAAAATTTCAAATATATCCTAAGTTAAGTATATGTTATTAGTATATTGATTTATTAGAAGGATTTTAGCATATGAAACGTACTTTTCAACCATCAAAGATTAAGCGAGCTCGAACACACGGGTTTCGTACGCGTATGTCGACGAAAAATGGTCGTCATATTTTATCTCGTCGTCGCATTAAATCTCGTATTCGATTATGTGTTTAATGTTTATTGTTTTTAATAATTTTTAAAATTATATGTATAAATTTTTTTTTAAAAAAAGTCGATTGTTATCTACTTTACAATTTCAACATGTTTATAAGCGGCATATTAAAATAATTAGACCGGAATTTATTTATTTAAGTAGAATAAATTATCTGAATTTTCCTAGATTAGGAATATCTATATCAAAAAAGAATATAAAACGATCGCATGATCGAAACCGAATTAAACGTCTTATTCGAGAAAATTTTCGCTTAAAACAAAATAAGTTAATGTCTATGGACATAGTTATAATTGTTAAAAAAAATTTAATTTTTCAGAACAATAAATTTATTATACATAGATTAGAAAATTTATGGATATATAAATAATTTATTTTTTGATATAAGAGAAAGGTAAAATTCGGAGACTTCTGTTTTTTTGTAAAAGAGGTCTATTTTTTATTTTAAAAATTTAGATAATGAGAATATCTATGATTAACTGTCGATATTATGGTCGATTATTGTTATTATTTTTGTTGTTTTTTTTGTATTTTTATAGGTTTTTTTCAAAAAAAAGTATTTATATTAGTAAAAAAAATAGTGTTTTTCATGAATATATAAAAAATTTTTCTAAAATATCACCAGATCAAGAAAAATCTCAATTAATTAATGTAAAAACCGATGTTCTATCCTTAGATATTAATTTATTAGGCGGTAATATTGAATGCGCCGAATTATTAAATTATAAAAAAAGTCTAAATAGTTCAGAGTTTTTTACATTATTAAATAATAAAAAATTTTTTTATAAAACTAATAGTGGAATTCTTGTTAAAAAGAATTCTAATCATATCGGAAAAAATAGTAAGATTTTTTATTTTGTTTCATCTGTTATAAATAAATTAAAAGAAAATCAAAATAAAATAAAAGTTTGTTTAACTTCTCGTGAAAAAAATGGGATTTCTCATAAAAAAGTTTTTATTTTAACGAGAGGATCATATGCAGTAGAAATAAAACATTATATTTTTAATCGTACCAATAAAACAATTGATGTAGTAGTATTTGGAGAATTACAACAAAACCCTGCGCTAATTAAAAGTTATAATATCTTACAGGGTTTGTTTAATTTACAGATGTTTAGAGGCATTTCATATTCAACAGATGCTAATAAATATGTTAAAGTAAGTTTTAATAAGTTAAAAGATATTGTAGATGTTGTTGTGAAAACTACCCAAGGATGGATAGCAATGCAACAGCAGTACTTTTTAACTGCTTGGGTACCAAAATTTTCGAGTAGTTATACAATTTATCTACATAAAATATTTGATTATTTTATATCTATTGGTTTTTTGTCTGATAATAAAAGAATTGCACCTCATTCATCTTATGTAACTTCTTCTACGATTTGGATAGGACCAAATTTACAAAAACATATTTCTTTATTATCTAAAAATACCAGTTGTATGATGGATTATGGATGGTTATGGTTTATTTCAAAACCATTATTTCAATTATTAAGTTTTTTTTATAATATATTTAAAAATTGGGGTATTTCTATAATACTAATTACATGTTTTATAAAAACAATGACATATTCATTAACAAAATCACAATATTTAGCAACGATAAAAATAAAAACTTTACAACATAAAGTAGAAGCTATAAAAGAAAAATTTTTTAATGATACTGAAAAAATCCATAAAGAAATATTATTATTATATAAAAATGAAAATATTAATCCATTAAGCGGGTTTATGCCAACTTTAATTCAAATGCCTATTTTTTTAGCATTATATTACGTTTTAATCTCTGCAATTGAATTAAGACATGCACCATTTTTATGGTGGATTCAAGATTTATCTAGTTATGATCCGTATTTTATATTACCACTTTTAACAGGTTTTAGTATATTAGGTATGCAAATTAGTAATGAAGTAAATCAAGAATCTTTACCGGATAATAAATTTCTTATATTTTTTTCTGTTTTATCATCGTTATTTTTTTTATGGTTTCCAGCTGGTCTTGTTTTATATTATCTCGTTAATAATGTGGTTACTATTATTCAACAACATTTTATAAAAAAATTTTTTGTCAACAATATAGATAAAAAGTATAATACATAATTTAATAATTATATTAAGAATTATTGAATTATTAAAAATGTAGAAATAATTACTAAAATATACTTCTTTTAAATATTAAATATAATTATGAATATAAGTGATACAATTATAGCTCCTGCGACAGCAGGAGGAAAAGCTGGAATAGGAATTATTCGTATATCAGGTGGTGATGTTAGAAATATTATTAAAAAAATTTTAAAAATTTCTTTAAGAGAACGGTATGCTCATTTTTTTACCTTTTTTGATTTAAATGGTAAAATTGTTGACAATGGTATTGCTATTTTTTTTGCTTCTCCTCGTTCATTTACGGGAGAAGATATGTTAGAATTACAAGGACATGGTAATCCTTTGATATTAGATATGTTAATAAAAAATATTTTATTAATTAATAATGTACGATTAGCGCGGCCTGGGGAATTTTCTGAGCGAGCTTTTTTAAATGAAAAAATTGATCTTATACAAGCAGAAGCTACTATGGATTTAATTCATGCTCAATCTAAATTAGCAATTCAAGCATCGTTAAAATCTTTACAAGGATTTTTTTCTCAGTGTATTAATAAAATTTTTCAACGTTTAAATAGTATTTATTCAAATATTGAAGCCGCGATAAATTTTCCGGAGGATATAAATGATAATATTTTATTAAAAAATATTGATAATAAAATATATGATGTTATTTCTTTAATAAAAAAAGTAAAAAAGAAGGCCGTTCAAGGAAATTTATTACGGGAAGGGATAAAAATAGTGATTACCGGCACTCCTAACGTTGGTAAATCAAGTTTATTAAATAGATTACTAAATAAGAATGTTGCTATTGTGACAAATTTAGCAGGTACAACCCGTGATCTTATACGGAGTTATATCAATATAAAGGGGTTAACTTTTGAATTAATTGATACAGCAGGATTATGTGATAGTAATAATGTTATTGAAAAAATTGGAATCAAATTAGCAAAAGATGTAATTAAAAAAAGTAATCATGTTTTTTTAGTATTAGATAGTTCAAAAAAAGATGAATTTAATGAGTTAATAATTAAAAATTATATTAAAAAATTAAATAAAAATCAAATAATTACATTAATTTTTAATAAGATAGATTTAACAAAAAAAAAATCGTGTATTACAAGATATAAAAATAAATATACATCAATTTATGTATCTGTAAAATCTGGTTTGGGTATAGATTTATTACGAAAATATATGCGAAGTTTTTCAAGGTCTATTGATAGTTCAGAAAATTTGTTTTTAGCACGTCGTAGACATCTTCAAATATTAACTAAAACTTTAAAATTATTAGAAGATGGTTTAAAAAATTGGATTGATTTTCAAACGATTGAGTTGTTATCTGATACAATTAAATTAGCAAATACATTAATATCAGAAATTTCTGGAAAGTTTATTAATCAAGATATATTAGAAAAATTTTTTTCTGAATTTTGTATTGGAAAATAAATTTTAAAAATATCAAATTTTTTATAGAATAAGAAATATATAACTGATATTTTTGCCCGGAGGCGGAATTGAACCGCCGACACGGGGATTTTCAGTCCCCTGCTCTACCAACTGAGCTATCCGGGCTTACAAAAATATTAAAGCATTAAATTAGAAAGTTTGTCAAGTTTTTTATTTTAAAAATTATTTAAATATTTTTAATAAAGAATGATTTTTATCATTAATCTATTAAATTGGTCTTTTAGTAATATTATTAAAAATATTTTTTTTAAAAAATATAAAAATATAATAAAAATTAAGAACACACCCTTGAAATTCTCTTTAGTCATCCATATATGATAAGTTATAGACATATATTTTTATTTTTTATAATATAGGGTATAAAAAATATTTTATTACTAATAATCAAATAAGGATTTTGTAAATGAAAATTCGTCCATTGCACGATCGGATTATTATTAAGCGTCATGAAAAAGAATCAAAATCTGCAGGCGGAATTGTTTTAACAGGTGCAGCGGCAGGAAAATCAACTCGCGGAGTTGTTTTATCTGTTGGTAAAGGACGTGTTTTAGATAATGGAAGTTTAAAAAAATTAGACGTTAAAGTTGGAGACGTGGTAATATTTAACGAAGGGTATGGTGCAAAAACAGAAAAAATTGATAATGAAGAAGTTTTAATTTTAACAGAAAGTGATATATTAGCAATTGTTGAAGAGTAAAGAATTATATATGAATAAGAATTTTTAAAAATATAAAAATATTATTTTGTTATTATCAAATAAAATATTTTTAAAAAATAAATCTGATTTATAAATTTTAATATTAATATTATAGAAATTTCTTAAATTTATAATTTATTAATTTTTTTGAGGGTATTTTTCGATGGCAGCAAAAGACGTAAAATTTGGAAATGAAGCGCGAATTAAAATGCTTCGCGGTGTAAATATTTTAGCTGATGCCGTAAAAGTAACATTGGGCCCAAAAGGACGAAATGTAGTTTTAGATAAATCTTTTGGTCCGCCAAGTATTACAAAAGATGGTGTTTCTGTTGCACGAGAAATTGAATTAGAAGATAAGTTTGAAAACATGGGTGCGCAAATGGTAAAAGAAGTAGCATCCAAAGCAAATGATGCAGCTGGAGATGGTACTACGACCGCAACATTATTAGCTCAATCAATAGTAAATGAAGGTTTAAAAGCTGTAGCAGCAGGTATGAATCCTATGGATTTAAAAAGAGGGATTGATAAGGCTGTTATTAGTGCAGTAGAAGAATTAAAAAAATTGTCTGTTCCGTGTTCTGATTCAAAAGCAATTACACAAGTAGGAACTATTTCTGCTAATGCAGATGAAAAGGTAGGTAGTTTAATTGCAGAAGCGATGGAAAAAGTTGGTAATGATGGTGTAATTACTGTAGAAGAAGGAACGGGATTAGAAAATGAGTTAGAAGTAGTAAAAGGAATGCAATTTGATAGAGGTTATTTATCGCCGTATTTTATTAATAAACCGGAAACCGGTGTTGTAGAATTAGATAATCCGTATATTTTAATGGCAGATAAAAAAATATCGAATGTGCGTGAATTATTACCAATTTTAGAAGCTGTAGCAAAATCAAATAAACCGTTATTGATTATTTCAGAAGATTTAGAAGGAGAAGCTTTAGCGACTTTAGTAGTTAATTCTATGAGAGGAATAGTTAAAGTTTCTGCAGTAAAAGCTCCAGGATTTGGTGATCGCAGAAAAGAGATGTTACAAGATATTTCAATTCTAACTGGTGGATCAGTAATTTCTGAAGAGTTAGCTATGGAATTAGAAAAATCTTCTTTAGAAGATTTAGGTCAAGCTAAACGAATTGTTATTAATAAAGATTCTACTACCATTATTGATGGTAATGGTAATAAAAATGCAATTAATAGTAGAATTAATCAGATTAGACAGCAGATACAAGAAGCAACATCTGATTATGATAAAGAAAAGTTAAATGAAAGATTAGCTAAATTATCTGGTGGTGTAGCAGTATTAAAAGTAGGTGCTGCTACTGAAGTTGAAATGAAAGAGAAAAAAGCACGAGTAGAAGATGCATTACATGCTACTAGAGCGGCGGTAGAAGAAGGTGTTGTCCCTGGGGGTGGTGTAGCTTTAGTTCGTGTTGCAGAAAAAATTTCCCGTATTAATGGTCAAAATGAAGATCAAAATGTTGGAATACGAGTTGCATTACGTGCTATGGAAGCTCCTTTACGTCAAATTGTCGCAAATTCCGGCGAAGAACCATCAGTAGTAACAAATAATGTTAAAGATGGTAATGGGAATTATGGTTATAATGCTGCATCTGATGAATATGGAGATATGATATCATTTGGAATTTTAGATCCAACTAAAGTAACTAGATCGGCTTTACAATATGCTGCTTCTGTTGCTGGATTAATGATTACAACGGAATGTATGGTAACAGATTTGCCAAAAGATGAAAAATCATCATCATCGCCTGATTTAGGAACTCCTCCTGGAGGAGGTATGGGTGGTGGTATGGGTGGAATGATGTAATTATTTTTTTGGTTATTTATTAAAAATATTGTATAAGTTTATATTATTGTACTATTTATTTTTATTAAAACGTTACAATATCCTTGTTCTCGTTTTCTCTTAAAAAGAGGACAAGGAGTTTATTTTTATTTTTGATTTGCATATTTAGGATTTTTTTATGCCATCTTTTTTTGGTAGTAATTTAAAAATAGGAAATAAAATTTTAATTAAAAAAACCATATGAAGTGTTACATCGAGAATTTGTTAAACCAGGAAAAGGACAAGCATTTGTTCGGTTAAAAATTAGAGAATTATTAACAGGAAAATTATTATTAAAAACCTTTAAATCTACAGATACTTTTTTATTAGCAAATATAACTGTCATTGATGTTCTTTTTTTATATAAAGATATAGATGGGAAATCGTGGATATTTATGAATCAAAATACATTTAATCATATATCTGTTCATCAAGATAAATTATTTGGTTCTGAAAAATGGTTATTTAATAATATTCAATGTACAATAACTTTATGGGATAATATTCCAATTATAGTTCGGGTATCTAATTTTATTCATCTAGAAGTAAAAGAAGTTGAATTATCTGTAAAAGGTGATACGATAAATGTATCGAGTAAACTTGTAAGATTAGTGACAGGCACTAAGATTCGAGTTCCTTTATTTATACAAAAAGGAGATTTTATAAAGATAGACACAAGAGCAGGTATTTACATATCCCGTTCCATTATATAAATTGTGTAATTTGTTTTTTGATATTATATATAGATAATAATATATCTTAGTATTCATGTCCTGTGATATTTTTTCTATAACTACTCCAGTCAAATGTTAACCATAAACTATGTCCTAATCGCATTCTATCAATAACGCGTTCACCTAATAGTTTTTTTATTCCAAAATAATCTAAATTGGATAACATTCCGGTAGATTTTTTTGTAGATGATCGTCTATCTATTATTTGGTTAATAATAATTTTTTCATATCGTGATTTTATTTGCACTCCAATTTCATCAATTATTAATAGATCTACTTTACATAATTTGTGAATTAATTCTTCTTCTGTAGTTTTACAAGAACTACTAAATGTTTTTTTTATAGAAGACATTAGGTCTGCAACTGTAATAATTAATACACTATTACCATTTAAAATTAAATAATTTCCAATTGCTGCAGCTAAGTGATTTTTTCCTGTTCCTGGATTTCCGGAAAAAATAAAATTAGCTATACTATTTTTAAATTTTTTGCATATTTTTGAGAAGCTTGTAAAGCTTTTTTGTGACCTGCATGTTTTTATATTATAATTTTCAAATGAACAATTAATATATAATTCTCGAATTCCTGATCGTCCTAAAATTTTTTGCATTTTCATTGCCTGATTATTACGTAAAATAGATATAGAGGATATTTGTCCTTGTTGTTGATTCCATAATAATAAATCTTTATCATTATAAAATTTTGGTGTGATATAGTGCGGCATTATATTTTTTAGTTTTTTAAAAAATTTTTCATATATTTTATATTTTTCTATAATATTTTTATGAAATATTAATAAATATTTTTTAAAAATATATAGATCCTATATGTAATAAATATATATTTTTATAAAAATTAAATAGTCTTTAGTATCTTTTTTTATAATTTTTATTATATATATTAAGAATAGATTAAGTAAACAATAGATTTTTTATTATATTAATATTAATATTAAGATGTATAAGTGAGTTTAACAAAATAATTTATTTATATGATATAATAAAAATATTATAAATTAATTTTATTTAAAATATTTTATGGGTGTTTTTTATTTCTTATGATACTTTCATAAAGTATGTATTTTATTTTTTACCTTAATTACAAATAAATAATGTACATATAACATTACCAATTTTTTTTTTTTTATTAAAGTCCAATTATGATTTAATTTTTTTTTATAAATTTTTTACATTGTTCAATATAAATAATAGATTTTTTATGTAACCAATTATTTTTTTTAATAATATAATGGTATTTTTTAATAATTTAAAATCGTGAAATGGAGGATCTAAATATATAATATCAAATGGTTTTCCGTTTTTTTTTAACCACGTTATAGTGTCTGTATTAAATGTTAATACTGAATTAATTGAAAAATTTTTGATAGTATTAAGAAGTGCGTAGAATAATTTTTTGTTTATTTCTAGTGCTGTTACTGAATGCGCTAAACGAGAAATTGATTCAATACTTAAATTACCGCTACCAGCAAAACAATCTAAACAATTTTTGTTCTTTATGTAGGGATTTAACCAATTAAATAGTGTTTCTTTTACACGATTTCCTGTAGGTCTGATATTAAAATTTTTTATAGAATGTAATACTCGACCGCGAAATATACCACTTATAATGCGAATTCTTTTTTTATATTTATTTTGCATTTTTTTAAACTTATTGTATGTAATAAAATAATAAAATTTTAAGGAATAATATTTTGGGTATTAAAAAAAATTTTTTTTTGAAATGGATTAATTTTAAAAAAAAGATTCTAAATCTACAATTTGTCAGTCAAATCAAAAAAAAAATATAAAAAATTCTGTTTTTTCTATATTATCAGAAAATAAAATTATAAATAAGTTAAAAGATTATTTTATAAATACAAAAAAAATATTTACAGAAAAAATAAATAATATTTTTTTTAAAAAATCATTAAATCAAGAAACATTTAATGATATAGAAAAATTATTATTATTATCTGATTTTGGAATATCTACTACAGAAAATATTCTTTTAAAATTTAAAAAAAAAATAGATATTAATAGGGTAACAGATCCAAAGAAAGCAATTTTGATTTTTAAAAATCAATTATTAAATATTCTAAAAAAAGTTAATTCAATTCCATTAACTGATAATTTTACTTCTTTTCCTCATATTATTTTAGTAATAGGTGTTAACGGTGTTGGAAAAACTACAACTATTGCAAAATTAGCATATTATTATAAAACGCATGGTAAATCAATAATGTTATCTGCAGGTGATACATTTCGAGCAGCAGCAATTGATCAAATACTTATATTAGGTAAAAAATATGAGATCCCTGTTTTTTCAAAACCTTTTGGAACAGATCCGGCTTCTGTGATATTTGATTCGATTCGAGAAGCCAAAAATAAAAAATCAGATATATTAATAATAGACACAGCAGGACGTTTGCATAATAAATCGCATTTATTACAAGAATTAAAAAAAATTTCTCGTATAATAAAAAAATTTGATATATCAGCTCCTCATGAAGTAATTTTAGTTCTTGATGCGTGTATTGGTCAAAACTCTATTCAACAAACTAAATTATTTCATAAAAATGTTCCAATTAGTAGTATTATTATAACTAAATTGGATGGTACAGCTAAAGGAGGGATTATCTTTTCTATCATAGATCGATTTAAAATTCCTATATGTTTTATCGGGACTGGAGAAAAAATTACTGATTTAAAAAAATTTAATAATGAATTATTTATTAATGAATTTTTTAAAACTGAATTATAAGTGATATTTTTACATTGTAAATATATATTCATATTTATTGAATCACATTAAATTTTAAAAAAAATATATTCGTAATAAGTTTAAATAGGCATGATATCTTTATAATTTTTTAAAATACCTAATTAATATTTATTATCTTAAAATATTTTTATAAAATATTTTTTAATTCAATTATATAATTTAAAAAATATTTTTTTATTTTTAATAGATTACCCTTTTATTAGTATATGGTTATAGAGTAATGAAAAATATAAAAAATAAAGTATTAACTTCTGGTTTTTTAAATATTGGAAGTTTAGATACATATGTGCGAGTAGCTAATTCTTTTCCTATGTTAACAGAAAAACAAGAAAAATCACTTCTTAATAAACTTTTTTTTCGTAATGATATAGAGGCAGTAAAATTATTAATTTTATCTCATCTTCGTTTTGTAATATATATAGCTAAAAATTATTCAGGTTATGGATTACCAAAAGCAGATTTAATTCAAGAAGGAAACATTGGATTAATGAAAGCTATTCGACGTTTTAACATTAATTTTAATGTTAGATTAGTATCATTTGCGGTACATTGGATAAAATCAGAGATTCATGAATATGTATTAAGAAACTGGAGAATTGTTAAAGTAGCGACAACAAAATCTCAGCGTAAGCTTTTTTTTAATTTAAGAAAAAAAAAACGTTTAGGTTGGTTTAATACTGATGAAATTAATATTGTTGCTACGCAATTAGGAGTTACTCAACGAGAAGTGCAAGAAATGGAATCTCGTATGTCGACTCAAGATATAACATTAGATTATTTACCTAACGATGTAAATTGTGATTATGTATCTAATCGTAATTTAATGCCTACGATTTACTTAGAAGATAAAAAGTCAAATTTTGCATTAGATATAGAGCAAAATAATTGGGAAAGACATGCTACTCATAAATTAAGCGATGCATTATTAATTTTAGATGAAAGGAGTCAACAAATTATTAAGCGCCGTTGGTTATATCAAGATCACAATAAAATTACGTTACAATCACTTGCACGAGACTATGGAATTTCAGCTGAACGTGTGAGACAGTTAGAAAAAAATGCAATGAAGAAATTAAAATTAGCTATTGAAGCGTAATTATAAATTAGTTATTAAGATTTTATAAATAAAAATATTCTTGTATTTTTTATATTAAAATAGTATTTTTTATTGAAATATATAAAATTTTAAAAAAAATGTATTTTTATATAGTATTATAACAAATATATATGATTTAAATGTTTTTTTTTATATTTTATTAAATTTTATGTGATTTAAGATATAATTAAGTTTTATATTTTTTTTTTTTATATTTTTTAATAATATTTATTAAGGTTGTTTTATTTTCTAAAATCACATACTATTACTATATACTATATATATATTGAATAAAGATTTTTTTTATTTTTTTATTTCAAATATATATTCTATATAACTAAAATTTTTTAAAAATTTTTTAAACAATTAATAATATAATGTTATGTTTTTATTTTTTAAAATAATAAAAATATATTGATGTCCAGATAATATACTAAATTAGGAAAATATATATGAATATTAAAAATCATATACTCGGGTTTCCTAGAATTGGTTTGCATCGTGAGCTAAAGTTTGCTCAAGAGAATTACTGGTCTGGAAAATCTACCTTAAATGAACTTTTATTAGTAGGAAAAGATATAAGAAAAAAAAATTGGGAATTACAAGTTAAAAATGGTATAGATATTGTTCCGGTGGGTGATTTTTCGTGGTATGATCATATATTAAATACAAGTATGATGTTAGGAAACATACCAGAAAGACATTGTTGTAATCAAGAAATGCCAACTATTGATACTTTATTTCGTGTTGCGCGAGGAGTAAATTCAACTGAAGATACATGTTCTGCTTCAGAATTGACAAAATGGTTTAATACAAATTATCATTATATAGTACCAGAATTAAAAAAAATAAAATTTAAATTATCTTGGATGCAGATTTTTGAAGAATGTGATGAAGCATTATCATTAGGATTTACAATTAAACCGGTATTAATTGGACCGATAACATATCTTTGGTTAAGTAAAATTGTAGGTGAAGATTTTGATAAATTAGATTTACTTGATGATTTATTACGAGTGTATTGTGATATATTAAGTGAATTTAAAAAAAGAAATATTAAATGGGTGCAAATAGATGAACCAATTTTAACATTAGATTTACCTTCTGTATGGAAAAAATCTTTTAAAAAAGCTTATAATTATTTACATGGGGAACAAAAGATTTTATTAACCACCTATTTTGGTGATATAAAGCATAATTTTGATATTGTTAAATTATTACCAGTTGATGGTTTACATATTGATTTGGTATCTGGAGAATATAATTTATTTGATTTAAATAGATATATTGATAAAAATACATTACTTTCATTAGGTATAATTAATGGGCGTAATATTTGGCGATCTAATATTTTAGAATGGTTTAATATTTTGCAATCTTTTATGAATATTAGAGATACTTTTTGGATAGGTTCGTCTTGTTCATTATTACATGTTCCAATAGATATTAATGTTGAAGATAATTTAACTGATCTTGTTAAGCAATGGTTTTCTTTTGGATTACAAAAATGTAAAGAGTTATCATTATTATCTAATATTTTAAATAATCAACATAAATCTACAAGCCAATTAAAAGAATGGATTAAACCAATAGCATCACATCAGTCATCTACATTAGTTAATAATTTTATTGTGCAAAAACGTGTTATGAATATTTCTTCTAAAGAAACAAAAAGAAATAGCTCGTATGCGGTTCGTTCTATAGAACAAAAAAAATCTTTAAAATTGCCTATTTTACCTACCACAACAATTGGCTCTTTTCCTCAAACATCAGATATCAGAAAATTACGTTTAGATTATAAAAATAATCATATTAGCCAAGATGATTACAATAAAAAATTAAATTACATATTAAAAAATATTATTATACAACAGGAAAAATTTGGTCTTGATGTATTGGTTCACGGAGAACCAGAACGTAATGATATGGTAGAATATTTTAGTGATTATTTAGAGGGATTTGTTTTTACAAATTATGGTTGGGTACAAAGCTTTGGTTCTCGTTGTGTAAAACCACCAATTATAGTGGGTGATATAAATCGTATTACACCAATAACAGTGCCATGGTCTGAATATGCGCAGTCTTTAACTAATAAACCCGTTAAAGGTATGTTAACTGGACCTGTGACTATTTTATGTTGGTCTTTTCCGCGTGAAGATATATCAAAAGAAATAATTGCTAAACAAATTGCTTTAGCATTACGTGATGAAGTGAAAGATTTAGAAAGTATTGGCATTAAGATTATTCAAATTGACGAACCAGCATTAAGAGAAGGTTTGCCATTACGTCAATGTCAATGGGATAATTATTTAAAGTGGGCAATAGAATCATTTAAATTATGTTCTTCAGGTGTTAAAGATAGCACACAAATTCATACACATATGTGTTATTGTAAGTTTAATGATATTATGTCAGCTATTAGTTCATTAGATGTAGATGTAATTACAATTGAAACTTCTAGATCGGAGATGGAATTATTAAAATTTTTAAAAAATTTAATTATCTTAATGAAATTGGTCCTGGGGTTTACGATATTCATTCTCCAAATATTCCTACAGTAAAATGCATAGAAAAACGTTTATTAATGGCGTTAAAATTTATTTCTAAAGAAAGATTATGGGTTAATCCAGATTGTGGTTTAAAAACTCGTACTTGGTTAGAAACTTCATTATCACTACAAAATATGATACAAGCTGTACAAAATATTCGTAAAAATATTAATAATTAATAAAATTTTTCCACTAAACATAATTTAATAATTTCTTATTATTTATTTGTATTTAGTGGAATGTTTATTTTTCTTAATTTAGATATAAAATTAATTTCTGTATTTTTCGATATTTTATGGGTTTAAAAAATTTTTAATAATTTATTGAAGATATAAAATGTAATAATTTGTCTTATATTTTTTCGGCAGAATTTAATAGTTCTGATAAGTTTGCTGCAGCTTCTTCAGCACTAATTGATGATTTATTTTGTTTATCTTTTCTGTTTTTTTTAAGAACCGTTTTTTCTAAATGATTTTTTATTCTATTTTTATGATAAGAATATCCAGTTCCAGCAGGTATTAATCTTCCAACAATAACATTTTCTTTTAACCCGCGTAATTGATCTTTTTTACCTGCTACAGCAGATTCTGTAAGTACTCTAGTTGTTTCTTGAAAAGATGCAGCGGAAATAAATGATTCGGTAGCTAAAGATGCTTTTGTAATACCTAATAAATCTCTTAAAAAATTGCTTTTGTTTTTTATTTTTTCTAATTTTTTGTTTTCTGTTATAATGTTTGAATATTCTAATTGTTCGCCGGGTAAAAAATTTGAATTTCCAGAATTTAATATTGTAGCTTTTCGTAACATTTGACGTAAAATAACTTCAATGTGTTTATCATTGATTTTTACTCCCTGTAATCTGTAAACTTCTTGTACTTCATGTACTATATATTTTGTAACCGCTTGAATTCCTCTCAATCGTAGTATGTCATGTGGTGATTCCGGGCCATCTGAGATCACATCACCTTTTTCTACACGTTCTCCTTCAAAAACATTTAATTGACGCCATTTTGGAATCATTTCTTCGTGTATATGACATCCGGTGAGGGGAGTTAAAATTAATCTTCTTTTACCTTTTGTTTCTTTTCCAAAAGAAATAATTCCGCTAATTTCAGCCAAAATTGCTAATTCTTTTGGTTTTCGGGCTTCAAATAAATCAGCTACTCTTGGTAATCCTCCGGTAATATCTTTTGTTCCTCCAGATTCTTGAGGTACTCTTGCTAATGTGTCTCCAGAATAAATTTTTATACCATTTTCTAATTGTATGATAGCTTTTCCAGGTAAAAAATATTGAGCCGGCATATCAGTCCCTGGAATAAAAATATCATATCCTTCTTTACTGATTATCTTTAATGATGGCCGTAAGTCTTTACTTGTGATTGTACGTTCAGAAATATCTAAAACTACTACAGAAGATAATCCGGTTAATTCATCTGTTTGTCGTATAATACTTTGTCCGTCTACCATATCAATAAATTTAACATATCCATTAACTTCTGTAATTACAGGAATAGTATGTGGATCCCATTTTGCTATAATTTCTCCGGATTTTACTGATTCTCCTTCTCCTTTTACTAACACTGCTCCATATGGAATCTTATAACTTTCTTGTGTTTTGCCAAATTTATCTATTATTTTTAATTCAGTATTTCTAGATGTAATAATAATTTTTTTATTAGAATTTATAATAAATTTTGAATTACTTAAATGAACAATTCCATTTTTTCGTATTTGTATGCTGGATTCTAATGCTGTTCTAGATGCTGCCCCTCCTATATGGAAAGTACGCATTGTTAGTTGAGTACCAGGTTCGCCTATTGATTGAGCGGCTATTACACCGATTGCTTCACCTTTTTTTACTAACGTTCCTCGAGCTAAATCACGCCCATAACAATAAGCACAAACTCCAAAAATTGTTTCACAATTTACAACAGATCTTACTTTAATTTTATCGATAAAATATTTTTCTAAAATATCACACCATTTTTCATGCAATAAAGTATTTCGTGGTATAATGATTTTTTTAGAGTTAGGTTTTAGTATGTTTTCGGCTGTTAACCGTCCTAATACTCTTTCTCGTAATGTTTCTTTAATATCTCCTCCTTCGATTAAAGAATGCATAATAATACCTTCCGAAGTTTTACAATCACTTTCTGTGACTACTAAATCTTGAGCTACATCTACTAATCGACGGGTTAAATAACCAGAATTTGCAGTTTTTAATGCGGTATCGGCTAATCCTTTGCGGGCTCCATGGGTTGAGATAAAATATTGTAAAACATTTAATCCCTCTCGAAAATTAGCTGTAATTGGTGTTTCAATAATTGATCCATCCGGTTTAGCCATCAATCCTCTCATACCTGCTAATTGTCTAATTTGTGCAGCTGATCCTCGAGCACCTGAATCGGCCATCATAAAAATATTATTAAAAGATGTTTGTTGTATTGATTCTCCTTTTTTATTAATTATATTATCTGTAGATAAATTTTTCATCATAGCTTTAGCTACTTTCTCATTAGCAATTGCCCAAATATCTATGACTTTATTATATCGTTCTCCAAATGTTACTAATCCTGTTTGAAATTGTTCATGTATCTCTGATACTTCATATTCTGCCGCAGAAATAATTTCTGTTTTTTCTTGAGGTATAACAATATCATCTATTCCAACAGATGAACCTGATCGTGCTGCATAATCAAATCCTATATACATAATTTGATCAGCAAAATCTACTGTTTTTTTTAAACCTAAAGTACGATAACAATAATTTAATAAACCTGAAATATCAGATTTTCCTAACGTTTTATTTACTAAATGAAATGGTAATCCGTGCGGAACAATATTCCAGAAAATTGCTCTTCCAATAGTAGTATTAATAATTTTATTTTTTTTATTCAGTTTTTTTTCTTCTTTATTTTTATAATAATATTCTGTAATTTTTATACGTACTTTAGAGTGTAATTCGGCTACTCCTAATTCATATACACGTTCCGCTTCTTTAGATCCTGATAATAACATTCCCTCTCCTTTTCCGTTTATTTTTTCTCTTGTCATATAATAAACTCCAAGAACAACATCTTGAGAGGGTACAATAATCGGTTCTCCATTAGCTGGAGATAATATATTGTTTGTTGACATCATCAGAGAACGTGCTTCTAATTGAGCCTCTTTAGTTAAAGGTATATGAATAGCCATTTGATCACCATCAAAATCAGCATTATATGCTGCACATACTAATGGATGTAATTGTATCGCTTTACCTTCAATTAAAATAGGTTCAAATGCCTGAATACCTAAACGATGTAAAGTGGGAGCTCGATTTAACAAAACAGGATGTTTACAAATAATCTCATCAAGAATATCCCATACTACAGCCTCTTCTTTTTCAACCATTTTTTTAGCTGCTTTTATTGTAGTAGCTAAATTTCTTTTTTCTAATTTTCCATATATAAAAGGTTTAAAAAGTTCTAATGCCATTTTTTTTGGAATACCGCATTGATGTAATCGTAAATATGGACCAACAGTGATAACAGATCTTCCTGAATAGTCTACTCTTTTTCCTAGTAAATTTTGTCGAAATCGACCTTGTTTTCCTTTAATCATATCGGCTAATGATTTTAACGGTCTTTTATTAGATCCTGTAATAGAACGTCCACGTCTACCATTATCTAATAATGCATCTACAGCTTCTTGTAGCATTCTTTTTTCATTGCGAATTATAATATCTGGAGCTGATAATTCTAATAAACGTTTTAGTCGATTATTTCTGTTTATCACTCTTCGATATAGATCATTTAAATCTGATGTTGCAAATCTCCCTCCATCAAGAGGCACTAATGGTCTTAGGTCAGGAGGAAGAATAGGTAAAACTGTTAGAATCATCCATTCGGGTTTATTTTTGGATACTAATAATGATTCTATTAATTTAATTCTTTTTGTTATTTTCTTTTTTTTAGTCTCAGAATTAGTTTCTAAAATTTCTTCTTTAAGTATATGACATGTATTTTTTAAATGTATATTTTTAAGTAAATTTTGTATAGCTTCAGCACCCATTTGAGCACTGAATTCATTTCCAAATTCTTCTAATGCTTGTAAATATTGTTCTTCTGTTAAAATATGATTTTTTTCAAAATGAGTCATACCGCCATTTATTACGACGTATGATTCAAAATATAGTACTCTTTCTATGTCTCGTAAAGGCATATCTAACAATAAACCAATTCGAGAAGGTAATGATTTTAAAAACCAAATATGGGCTATTGGAGAGGCTAATTCAATATGTCCCATACGTTCTCGGCGAACTTTGCTTTGTGTAACTTCAACGCCACATTTTTCACATATTACACCTCTATGTTTTAATCTTTTATATTTTCCGCATAAACATTCATAATCTTTAATTGGACCAAAAATACGAGAACAAAATAATCCATCACGTTCAGGTTTAAATGTACGATAATTTATAGTTTCTGGTTTTTTTACTTCTCCAAAAGACCAAGAGCGTATAACATCTGGTGATGCTAATGAAATTCTAATTGAATTAAATTCTTCAGTGTTTTTGTTTTTTTTAAAAAGTTTTAATATTTCTTTCAAGGAGATAGTCCTATTTTTAAACAATATATTTTTTAGAATTACTACAAATTTTTATATAATAATATTTATTCATTGTTTAATTCAATATTTATGCCTAATGATCGAATTTCTTTGAGTAAAACATTAAATGATTCCGGCATACCTGGTTCCATCTTATATTTTCCATTTACAATATTTTTATACATTTTTGTTCGTCCATTGACATCATCAGATTTTACTGTTAACATTTCTTGTAAAGTATGTGAAGCACCATATGCTTCTAAAGCCCAAACTTCCATTTCTCCAAATCTTTGACCTCCAAATTGCGCTTTTCCTCCTAATGGTTGTTGAGTAATTAAACTATAAGATCCGGTAGATCGAGCATGCATTTTATCATCTACCAGATGATTTAATTTTAACATGTACATGTATCCAACAGTAACATCGCGTTCAAATTTTTCACCTGTTCGACCATCGAATAATGTGATTTGCCCTGATTCTGGTAAGTTGCCAAGTTTTAAAAGTTTTTTTATTTCTTGTTCGTGAGCTCCATCAAAAACAGGGGTAGCAATAGGCATACCATGACGTAAATTTTGGGCTAATTTTTCTATTTCTTGATCAGAGAATGTTTCTAAGTTTATTTTTTGATTAGTATCATTACCTAAATCATATGCTTTTTGTATAAAATTTCGTATTTTATGTATTTTTTTTGCTTTTTTTAACATTTGATCAATTTTATCTCCTATTCCTTTAGCTGCTAATCCAAGATGAGTTTCAAGAATTTGTCCTAAGTTCATTCGTGACGGTACACCTAGCGGATTAAGTACAATATCAATAGGAATACCATTTTTGTCATAAGGCATATCTTCTAAGGGATTAATTTTTGAAATAACTCCTTTATTTCCATGTCTTCCAGCCATTTTATCACCAGGTTGTATTTGTCTTTTAACTGCTAAATATACCTTTACAATTTTTAAAATTCCTGGTGATAATTCATCTCCTTGTTTTATTTTTTTAATTTTTTCTTTTAATTTTTTAGAAAATTTATTTTTTAAAGTTTTATATTGTTCTTTTAATTTTTGTATAGCTTTTGCAGTATTAATATTATTTTTAATATTAATTCGAAATAGTTGTTCTAAAGAATTTTCAATATAATTATTAATATTTATTCCGGCGATTTTTAGAATATTTTTTACTCTATGAATAAAATTTAATTTAAATATTTTTAATTTTTCTTTTAGTTCGTTGCGTACTTTTTTTAATTGCATTTCTTCAATTTCGAGAGTTCTTTTGTCTTTTTTTACTCCGTCCCTTGTAAATATTTGTACATCGATAATTGTTCCGCAGATGCTGTTTGGTACTCGTAATGAAGAATCTTTTACATCTGATGCTTTTTCTCCAAATATTGCACGCAATAATTTTTCCTCTGGAGTTAATTGAGTTTCTCCTTTAGGAGTCACTTTTCCAACTAATATATCTCCACCAGATACATCGGCGCCAATATAAACAATTCCAGAATCATCTAATTTAGAAAGAACTGATGTATTAACATTAGGAATATCCGCTGTTATTTCTTCTGCTCCTAACTTTGTATCTCTAGAAATACATGATAATTCTTGAATATGAATAGTTGTAAAACGATCTTTTTGTACAATTTTTTCTGAAATTAATATAGAGTCTTCAAAATTATAACCGTTCCATGGCATGAATGCTACCCGCATATTTTGTCCTAATGCTAATTCTCCTAAATCAGTTGAAGGTCCATCAGCTAAAACATCACCCCGACAAATATTTTCATTTAAAACAACACAAGGTATTTGATTAATACATGTATTTTGATTTGATCTGGTATATTTATTTAAATTGTATATATCTATTCCAGATTCTTCTATATTTATTTCAGCATTATGTACTTTAATTACAATACGAGCAGAATCAACATATTGTACAACACCGTTGCGTTTTGCAATGATTGTGACGCCTGAATCAATTGCAACAGATCTTTCCATACCAGTTCCAACTAAAGGTTTTTCTGTTTTTAAAGTTGGAACAGCTTGTCTTTGCATATTTGCACCCATAAGAGCACGATTAGCATCATTATGTTCTAAAAATGGAATTAATGAAGCTCCTACAGATACAATTTGCTGAGTAGATACATCCATATAATCAACTTTATTACGATGCATTAATCCAAATTCACCATTATATCTACATGTAACATATTTTTCGGATAACTTTCCTTCTTTTGTTAATGTTGTATTAGCTTGAGCAATGGTATACATACCTTCTTCAATAGCTGATAGATAGTGAATTTCATTAGTAACTTGATTATTAGAAATTTTTCGGTATGGTGTTTCTAAAAATCCATATTTATTAGTTCTTGCGTATACTGATAAAGAGTTAATTAAACCGATATTTGGACCTTCAGGTGTTTCAATAGGGCATACACGACCATAATGAGTAGGATGTACGTCACGTACTTCAAAACCAGCTCTTTCGCGAGTTAAACCTCCCACTCCTAATGCAGAAATTCTACGCTTATGTGTGATTTCTGATAGTGGATTATTTTGATCCATAAATTGAGATAATTGACTAGATCCAAAAAATTCTTTTATAGCAGAAGAGATCGGTTTAGCATTAATAATATCTTGAGGCATAAGATTTTCTAAATCGCTAACTGATAATCTTTCTTTAACTGCTCGTTCTACACGTATTAATCCAATTCGAAATTGATTTTCTGCCATTTCTCCGACTGATCTAATACGACGGTTTCCTAAATGATCTATATCATCTATTTCTCCTTTTCCGTTTCTAATATCAATAAGTTTTTTTATCACATCGATAATATCTGATTTATTTAAAATTCCTGGCCCTGATATATTTTTACGCTTTAGGGATCGATTAAATTTCATACGACCGACTGGTGATAAATCATATCTATCGGTTGTAAAAAAAAGATTATCAAATAAATTTTCTGTTGCTTCCTTAGTTGGTGGTTCTCCTGGTCTCATCATTTTATAGATTTCAATTAATGCAGTATGACGATCGTGAGTTGTATCTAATTGTAAAGTTTCAGAAATAAATGGTCCATGATCTAAATCATTAGTATATAAAACATGAATAGTTTTTTGACCAGAGGATTTTAATTTTTCAAAATTTTCACGTGTTAAATGAGAATTAGCAGATACAATTATAGTATTATTTGTTAAGTTTATATAATTTTTACTAATAATTTTGCTTTGCAGATATTCAAATGGTACATTAATAGTTTTTATTTTTTTATCTTTTAGTAATTTTATTTGTCTATTTGTGATTCTTTTTCTTTTTTCAATATATATTTTATTATCATGAATAATATCAAATTCTAATGTTTCCCCTCTTAATCGTTCGGGTATAAGTTCCATAACTATATTTTCTTGATCTATATGAAATACATCGTTTTTAAAAAAAATATCTAAAATATCTTCTGTACTTAAATTTAATGCGCGTAAAATTATTGTTACAGGTAATTTTCTTCTGCGATCAATACGAACAAATAAATGATCTTTTGGATCAAATTCAAAATCTAGCCATGATCCACGATAAGGTATAATGCGAGCATTATATAATATCTTTCCAGATGAATGTGTTTTTCCTTTGTCGCTATCAAAAAATACACCTGGACTTCTATGTAATTGGGATACAACAACTCGTTCTGTTCCATTAATTACAAATGTTCCATTATTTGTCATTAAAGGTAACTCTCCCATATACACTTCTTGTTCTTTTATATTTTTTACATGGGATTCTAATAAATCTTTTTCATAAATAATAAGTCGTAATTTTACTCTTAATGGAGAAGAATATGTTGCCCCCCGTATTTTACATTCTTTCTCATTAAATATGTTTTTTCCTATTCTATAGGAAACATATTGTAATTCAGATCCTCCATTATAACTTTGAATAGGAAAGATAGACTGAAAAGCTGCTTCTAATCCTTGTTTTTTTTTAGGATCCGATTTAATAAATTTTTGAAATGAATTGATTTGAATAGAAAGAAGATAAGGTATATCTAATATTTTTGGTTGTTTTCCAAAATTTTTTCGAATTCTTTTTTTTTCTGTATTAGAGTAAACCATTGGTTCCTCATTTTTTTATAAAAAATTTGAATTATCAAAGATTATTTTTAAAATTAATAATGTTAATTACATTTAAAAATATTTTATACAATAATAATATAGATGTTTAAAGAAATACATTAGAAAGCTAGTGACGTTATAAATTCACCAGCTTTTTTTAAAATTCTTTATATGTATTGTAAAAATTATGTGGTAATTATTTTATTGTATTTCAGCTTTTGCTCCAACATTAACAATATCTTTTACTAATTGCTCTGCTTCTTGTTTTGTAATTTTTTCTTTTATAAGGGTTGGTGCAGATTCTACTAAATCTTTAGATTCTTTTAATCCTAATCCTGTTACACTACGAATAATTTTTATTACAGAAACTTTATTTGATCCTATTTCATTTAATTTTACATTAAATTCTGTTTTTTCTTCTATTTTTTTTACAGGAGTGCTATTCATTGTATCTAGTGAAATTACTGATGATACATTAAATTTTTTTTCTATTTCAGTGATTAATTGTGAAATATTTTGTACTGACATTTCAGATAAAGCGTTAAGAATTTGTTCATTAGTAAGTGACATAATGTTATTCCTAATAATTATATAATGTATATTTTAATAATTAAGTTTGATCTTTTTTATTTTTACAGATAGCATTTAGTGTTCTTAATAATTTTCCTATAGAAACTTCTTTTAGTATTATTATAAATTTTGTTAATATTTCTTCATACGTTGGCAGTATAGCTAATTGTTCTATTTCTTGAAGTGATAATATTTTTTTTTCAAATATTGCTGTTATAATTTTAAATTTTGTATTGTTTTCAGTAAATTTTTTAAATAATCGACTAGCGCTTCCGGGGTGTTTCATAGAAAAAGCGATTAATGTTGGTCCTTTTAAAATATTAATTAATTGTGAAAAATTGGTATTTTTTAAGGATTTTTTTAATAATGTATTTCTTATTACGGACATCTCGATATTTAATTCGCGTGCTTGCCGTCTTAAATCATTCATTTCATTTACTGTAATTTTTGAAATATCAGCTGTAATAGCAGACAATGCGGATTTAGCAATATTATGATTTTTTTTTATAATTTCTTTTTTATTATTAAAATTTAATACCATATTATTATTCCGTTTTCTTCTTATATAAAATAGTTATAATCTGTTATAAATTTAAGATTTACAATTTTAAAAATTAAATTAAATATTTATTAATATAGTACGATGTATTTTATGTAAAATTATTAATAATATTTTTTATTAACTTTTCATTTTTGTATATACGGAAAATTGATACATGGAATATATATGACGTGTTTTATAGTGATAGATGGTCGATTATTATTCCTGGACCCATAGTACTAGATAAACTTATTTTTTTACAATAAATTCCTTTTAATTGGTTTGGTTTTGATTTTTTAATTGCATTAAATAATATTTTTAAATTTTGATATAATTGTGTCGTAGAAAAATTTATTTTACCAAAGCTGCTATGAATGATTCCATTTTTGTCATTTCTATAGTTAATTTTACCAATTTTAGCTTCTTGAATTGATTTTTCTATATTTTCTGTCACAGTTCCGAATTTAGGGTTTGGCATAATACCACGAGGACCTAAAATTGGTCCTAATTTACTAACAATATTCATTGTATCTGGAGAGGCAATCACAACATCAAATTTTGTTTTGTTTTTTTTAATAATATCAGCTAACTCTTCAGTTCCTACCGCATCTACATTTAACATTTTAGCTATTTCTGCATTTTTTCCGGTTGCAAAAACAGCAATTTTTGATTTTTTTCCTGTTCCATAAGGTAATAATATAGAGCCACGGATATTTTGTTCTGATTTTTTTGTATTTATATTAATATGAAATGCGGCATCAATACTTTCATTAAATTTAGCAAGTTGTAGATTTTTTAAAAGTTTTATTCCTTCTTTAACGGGATATATTTTATTAGTTTTTATATGTTGGCGGTTATTTTTTATTTTTTTGGATAAATTTTTCATATATCATTCCTTTATCACTTTGATACCCATAGAATGAGCAGTTCCTTCAATAGATTTTGCTATTTGTTCGATATTTTTTCCTGTCATATCCTTTTTTTTTAAGTTAGCAATTTCATAGATTTTATTTTTTGTTATGGTACCTATTATTTCATGTTTTGGTTTTTTCGATGCCTTTTTAATGTTCATCATTTTTTTTAATAAAACTGATGCTGGTGGAGTTTTTAAAATAAATGTAAATGTTTTATCTGCATAAACTGTAATAATTACTGGAGTTGGAATACCTTTTTCAAGATGTGCTGTTTTTGTATTAAAAATTTTACAGAATTCCATAATGTTTACTCCTTTCTGTCCTAACGCGGGACCTACAGGAGGGCTGGGGTTAGCCATGCCAGACAATATTTGTAATTTTATATATGAATTTATTTTTTTGATCATAAATTTTCCAAAAATAATTGGTTATTTAATAATATAATCTAATATTTAAGTGTGTTAAATATATATTTCATAATATGAATAGACTCTAGAATTTTGTTTTTTTAATTGTTTTTTTCTACTTGTTCGAAACTTAACTCAACCGGAGTGGATCTTCCAAATATTGATACTGAAACTTTTAAGCGATTTTTTTCATAATCTACTGTTTCTACAATGCCATTAAAATCTGAAAATGGACCATCATTAACACGTATATTTTCTCCAGGTTCAAAAATAGTTTTTGGTCTAGGTTTATTTCCGATTTTTTTTAATTTTATTAGAATTTTATTTATTTCTTGATCACTGATGGGGGTAGGTTTATCAGAAGTACCTCCAATAAATCCTAAAACTTTTGGAACATCTCGTATTAAATGCCAACTAAAATCATTCATTACCATATTTATTAATATATATCCTGGAAAAAATTTATACTCACTTTTAATTCGTTTGCCTTTTTTTACTTCTATTACTTCTTCAGAAGGAATCATAATTTTTCCAATGATATCTTCTAACTTTTTTGATTTTATATGTTCTTGTATTGATTGTGCGACACGATTTTCAAAACCAGAAAAAGACTGTAATACGTACCATTTTTTTTTTAAACACATACTATCTATCTTATAACCTCAACTGAATAATCCATGATATTAAATGCATTAAAAAAATTATCTAATATCCATAACATTAACGATAGTAGAGCGGTAATTATAATGACAATTAATGTTGTTTTTAAGGAATCTATTTTTTTAGGTATAATAATATTTTTAAGTTCATTTTTAGATTCTTGAAGAAAAATAAGATATTTTTTTCCAATTTTTGTAAAAAAGAATATACTACTAATACATAAAACAGTTAATGCTCCATAAATTATACTCTTTATTTTTGTCGAGTTCATTTTATTTTCAAATGAATAGTTTGATAAAATCAAAATAAATATTAATATAATACTGCACCACTTTATTTTTTCTATATGACGATATATATATTTTTTATATATTTTTTGGATATACATATTTTTTTATCCTAAAGAAGAAAATAACTTTTGCGCATAATATGTTATTTATTTAAAATAAAATAAAATAATATTAAATAAGGGTTTTTTAAAAAATATATGAATGATTTTAAAAATCTTGTATTTTTTTTACAGTAGTGATGTATTTTGATATTTATAAGAAGTTTTTTAGATGTTGTAGGAGAACGTATAAAGTTTTATTTTTTATTGCTGATACCTAGAATTGAACTAGGGACCTCATCCCTACCATGGATGTGCTCTACCAATCTGAGCTATATCAGCATATATAATAATTTTTTTAATTTACGCTGATTTTTAGCGGACAGTGGGGATCGAACCCACATTATCAGCTTGGAAGGCTGAAGTAATATCCATTATACGATGTCCGCATGATATAATATAGTATATTGGTTTTTTTTGGTGGGAGAAGGATTCGAACCTTCGAAGTCTATGACGTCAGATTTACAGTCTGCTCCCTTTAACCACTCGGGCATCCCACCTTTGCCGGCTACCGGAATTGAACTGGTGACCTACTGATTACAAGTCAGTTGCTCTACCTGCTGAGCTAAGCCGGCTTTTTTAAAAAATCCTATTTCTTTTTACTATAGAAATTATTATATTATTGAATAATATTTAATTATCATATTTATTTTAATAAAAGTCAACTTTTTTTTATTTTTAGATAATATTAAAAATTTTTAATATATATATTTCAATATAAGATATTTATATTATAAATATATATTTATATGATAGTTAATATATATAATATATAATCTTTTTTATAATATAAAATTTTATCTATCAGAATATTGATATATTATAAGTCAATAGTAATTTGATTTGTTCTATAAATTTATATTATATATTTATATAATTTATATTATTAAAATATCTATTTTTATTATTTTTTTATATATTTAATAAACTTACTTAATATTTATTTTTTTATATAAAAATTTATATTAAAATATGTCTAATTAATTATTTGATTAATTGAATTAAGAAATTTTATTTTAATCATTTTTTTAAGAATAATTATCTTATAATTAACAATTAATATACCAATTATTATTTTTTTAATAAATATATTTTGAAAAGTTTTATATGAATATAATAGTATTCTTACAAAAAAATTTTATGTATTAAATATATAATAAGGTATTTTTTTATAAATTAATATATTTTAAATTTTTTAATAATATTAGTTTGGTTAATAATTCTATTTTACTTTAATTATTTATGATTTTTTGCTTTTTTAATATTTTATAATATAAGTTTTATATAATAAATAAAAATTACTTGTATAATTAATGAAATTATTCTTGATTTTTTATTTGTTAATAATAGTAATAGAATTTTTTTCCATTTAATGAGGTATTTATGCATGATAAAATTTTTAATTTAATAGAATGTAAAAAAGATGTAATAAATTTAAAAAATAAAATACAGATATCTTTTGAATTTTTTCCTCCGAAAAATACTGCAATTGATTTATTATTTATCAATTCTATAAGAAAATTAAAAAGTTTTAATCCGAATTTTTTTTCTGTGACCCACAGTGTAAATACACTTAATAAAAACGATACTTTTATGATTGTACAAAAAATAAGAAAAATGTTTACAGAGATTACTGTGGCGCCTCATTTAACTAGTATCGGTTATACTACTACTGATTTAAGAAATATAGCAATAAAATACTGGGCTAAGGGAATAAAAAATATTGTTGCTTTACGGGGGGATATACCTCTTAATTATAGAGGGGATAAGATCTATGCTGTAGATTTAATAAAACAATTAAAATACATTGCAGATTTTAATATTTTTGTTGCGGCTTATCCTGAAATTCATCCCGAAGCGGTTAGTTCAAAACATGATTTAATAAATTTAAAAAATAAAATGGATGTTGGAGCAGAACATGCAATTACACAATTTTTTTTTAGTATAGAAAAATTTTTACGATTTCGTGATAATTGTCATAAAAATCATATATATATTGATATAATTCCGGGTATTTTACCTATATTAGATATTCAACAATTAAAGAAGTTTTCAAATATGACTAATGTATATATTCCAAAATATATTTTGGATATTTTTAATAAAAATATTATGGATAAAAAAAATGTACATTAATAAGTATTAATATAGCTGTGAATATTATTTTACGGTTATATCAAGAAGGCATAAGAAAATTTCATTTTTATACATTAAACCGTTCAGAACTAAGTATAGGTATATGTCAGCGTTTAGGTTTAATATAATATTTTTATAAGATATTAATTTTTATTTAATATTAAATAAGTTTTAAAAAAGTATTATTTTAAGATTTAAAGATATATTTATTATTAAATTTATTATATTAGTCAATTTTTTTTCTCTTTTTTATTAAATAAAATTTATTTATTAAATATTTATAAAAATAAGATTTTTAAAAAATTAAGTATTTTATTAAGTATTTTAAAAATAATTAATTTTCATTAATATGATAAACATTTAATATTAATTTTGATAATATTAGTTATGTTTATTAAAAAATTAAAATGTTTTTTTAAAAAAAATAGTAATTAGATAGTATTCCTATTTTTTTGAATATATTATTTAATTTTTATTTGATAAAACTTTATATTCTAAAAATATATTCATTATTGAAGATAATAATTTATTATTTCAATGTATTTTTAATTAATAAAAAAATAGAATTATTTATTATGTTAATTTTGATAAATGATTTTATTTATATCAGATGTTTTTTCAGAGGTATCAATATTATATAGATCTATTATATTATTTTTTTAATTTTTTTTAAAAGAAAATTTTTTACTTATAAATTGAATTATTTTTGATAATTTTTAAGTAAAATATAAGTCTATTTGAGATAATATAAATATATTCAATTTTTATCTAGTTTAAATAAATTAAGTATAGTAAAAATAATATAAATTACATCATGAAAAATTTAGATTTTTGTTTTTTTAAGATAAGATTATAAATTTATAGAAAATAATATAATTATTATTTTTTATTATGAACATATAATTTTTTTATATTAAGGTAAACTATTAAATAATTCATTAAAAATTTTTATAAAATAATATTGATTGCTTTTATTATTTTATTTTTTTTCTAGAATTTAGATTCTTATTTTTTATAGATAATTTATAGGGTAAAAAATGCATATACAGGATAACAAGAAAGGTACAATTGTTTTAGCGTATTCAGGTGGCTTAGATACATCAGCTATTATTCCGTGGATTAAAGAAAATTATAATTTTAATGTAGTTGCATTTGTTGCAGATATAGGGCAATCAAAAAAGGATTTAAAAGGTATTAAAGAAAAAGCTATTATGTCTGGAGCTTTAGATTGTTATATTGCAGATTTAAAAAATGAATTTGTAGAACAATATGTATATCCAATGTTGTCAGTAGGCGCTTTGTATGAAGGTAATTATTTATTGGGCACTGCAATTGCTCGTCCATTGATTGCAAAAGCACAATTAAATTATGCTAAAAAAATTAATGCGGTAGGATTAAGTCATGGTGCTACTGGCAAAGGAAATGATCAAGTACGTTTTGAATTAGCATATACTGCTTTAGATCCTACTTTACAAATTATAGCTCCTTGGCGCGAGTGGATTTTTAGGTCTAGAGAAGATTTATTAAAAATATTTAAAAGAAAAAATATTAGTACCACAGCTAGTATTACCAAGATATATAGTAAAGATGAAAACATTTTTCATATTTCTACAGAAGGAGGAATTTTAGAAGATCCGTGGAATACTGCTAGTAATGATTGCTGGAGTTGGACTACTAATCCTCATAATGCACCAAAACATCCTGAAGAAATCCATTTAAATATTAAAAGTGGACGTGTAATATCAATTAATGGAAAAAAATTGAATCCTTATAAATGTTTAAAAAAATTAAATAAATTAGGATCAAAACACGCAATCGGTCGTATTGATATTATAGAAAATCGTTTAGTAGGTATGAAATCGAGAGGTTGTTACGAGACTCCTGGAGGCACAATAATTTATCAAGCACTTAGGGCATTAGAGCAATTAACATTAGATCGCGAAAGTATACATTGGAAAAATAAAATTGCATTAGAAATGTCAATGTTAATTTATGATGGTCGTTGGTTTACACCTTTAAGAGATTGCCTGCAAAAATCTTCAGATATTTTTTCACAATATGTTGAAGGAGAAGTTATTATTGAACTATATAAAGGTTCAGTAATTATTTTAAAAAAACGTTCATTTAATTCTTTATATTCTTCTAAATTTGCTACCTTTGGAAATGATAAAGTATATAATCAAAAAGATGCTCAAGGTTTTATTCGATTACTTTCATTATCTTCGCGTATTAGAGCATTAAAAAATAAAAATAATATTTTTTTGGAGTATATATATGTCGCTTTGGGGTGGAAGATTTACGAAAGATTCTGATAAAAAATTTAAAAATTTTAATAATTCATTGTCTGTTGATTATCGTTTAGTTGAAGAAGACATTATATCTTCCATTGCGTGGTCAAGAATATTACTTGATATTGGTATTTTAACTGATATAGATCAGAAATTAATCGAAAAAACGTTATCTCAGATTTTAAAAGATAATATTGATGATACAAACAAAATATTGTCTTCTCAAGCAGAAGATATTCATAGTTGGTTAGAAACAACGTTGATTAATAAATTAGGTTCTTTAGGAAAAAAATTATATACTGGAAGAAGTAGAAATGATCAAATTGCCACGACTTTAAAATTATGGTGTAAAAAGAAATTAAATCATATTTATATGTTAATTATCCAATTACAATCTGATTTTTTAGATCAAGCTACTATTCATGTACACACGATTATGCCTGGTTATACGCATTTGCAGAGAGCACAGCCTATTACCTTTGCATTTTGGTGTCTTGCGTATATTGAAATGTTTGAAAGAGATAGAAAAAGAATCAAACAAGCTTTAAAAAATTCTGATTTTTCTCCTCTTGGGTCTGGTGCAATTTCTGGTACATCTTGGGTAATTAATAGAAAAAAATTAGCGCAAATTATGGGTTTTGCAAATTGTACATCCAATGCTTTAGATAGCGTTTCAGATAGAGATTTTATTTTAGAAATTTTATCAGTTGCGTCTATTAGCATGATGCACTTATCAAGATTTTCTGAAGATTTAATTTTTTATAATTCAGGTGAAACGAATTTTATTGGTTTGTCTGATTCTATTACTTCAGGTTCATCTTTAATGCCTCAAAAAAAAAATCCAGATATTTTAGAACTAATTCGAGGAAAATGTAGTGCAGTTTATGGTTCTTTATTTTCTATGTTTACTTTATTAAAGGGTTTACCTTTATCTTATAATAAAGATTTTCAGGAAGATAAAAAACATTTATTCTCTGCGTTAGATACTTGGGAAGATTGTTTAACAATGGCATCAGTTGTATTAAAAAATATTACTGTAAATATTGATATATGTAAACGTGCCGCAGAAAAAGGTTATAGTAATGCAACGGAAGTTGCGGACTATTTAGTGAATAAAGGAGTTTCGTTTCGAGATTCTCATGATATTGTTGGTCAAATTATTCTTGAAGCTATACGTTTAAATAAATCTTTAAAAAATTTAGATATCTCTGTATATCAAAAATATCATATTAATTTTTCTAATGATATTTATAAATGTTTAACATTAAAATCTTGTTTAGATAAAAGAAATTCATATGGCGGAGTGTCTTTTGAACAGACAGAAAAATCTATTTGTTTTATTAAAAAAAGATTAAATAAAATAAAAAATATATTAAAAATTTAATAATGTTTAAAATAAAAATTTTATTTTAAATCACGCGATATGTATCGCGTGATTATTTTATTAATAAAATTAATTATAAGTAATATAATTTAATTTTTATAATATATCAAATATTTAATTATTAGATATTATTATAATATAATGTAATATTTAAATAATTAATCTATTTAATTATTTTTTTATTAATTAATTATAAAAATTTATTTTTTATAATAAGATATTATATAATTTAATTTTTTATTAGTAAATATTTCTTAAATTATGTATTCTTTTTTATTTAAGAATTGTTTAAAGTTATTAACTTTTTATGCTTTTTTTTGATTTTAAAATATATTAAGTTATTCTAGAAATATAAAAAAATATATGTTTTTTACTAAATTATTATAACTTTTAATATTCATTGAATATATTTAGAATATTTTTTAATAAAAAATTTATATATTATGAATCATCTAAAAAACTTTTTAATATTTCTGATCTACTTGGATGTCTTAGTTTTCGTAATGCTTTTGCTTCAATTTGACGTATCCGTTCTCTTGTTACATCAAATTGTTTACCGACTTCTTCTAAAGTATGATCGGTATTCATATCAATTCCAAAACGCATTCGTAATACTTTTGCTTCTCTTGCAGTAAGTCCCGCTAATACATCATGGGTAATTGTTCTTAAACTTTCTGAAGTAGCTGATTCTAATGGTAATTCTAAATTTGTATCTTCAATAAAGTCGCCAAGATGTGAATCATCGTCATCTCCTATAGGGGTTTCCATAGAAATCGGCTCCTTTGCAATCTTTAAGACTTTTCGAATTTTATCTTCTGGAATTAGCATTTTTTCTGATAACTCTTCTGGAGTCGGTTCTCGTCCTATCTCTTGTAACATATATCGTGAAATTCGATTTAATTTATTGATTGTTTCTATCATATGAACAGGAATTCGAATTGTTCTTGCTTGATCCGCTATAGATCGTGTGATTGCTTGTCGAATCCACCAGGTTGCATAAGTTGAAAATTTATAACCACGACGATACTCAAATTTATCTACGGCTTTCATTAATCCAATATTACCTTCTTGAATTAAATCTAAAAATTGTAAACCTCTATTTGTATATTTTTTAGCAATAGATATTACTAATCTTAAATTAGCTTCAACCATTTCTTTTTTGGCTCTTTTTGCTTTAATTTCTCCGCTAGACATACGTTTATTTATATCTTTTGCTTGCTCTATAGTTAATCCAATTTTTTTTTCAATTATTAAAAGTTCTCTTAAAATTTTGAAGATATCATTTTGAAATTCACATAATTTAATAGACCAAGGTGCATTCATATTAATTGCAGCATAAAACCATTTTTGACTGGTTTCTTGTCCTTTAAAAAATTGTATAAAATTTTTTTTAGGCATTTTACAAATATCAACGCATACTTCTAAAATTTTTTTTCTTTTTTTTTGGATTTTTGAAAGAATATTTCGTATATTATTAACTAAATAATCAAATTGTTTTGGTGCTAAACGAAATTGTTTAAAGATTTCTGATAATTCTTTGATAGCGGTGATAGCATTTTTATGGGTTCTATTTTTTGTTTTTATTATATAATTAGTAATATAATATTGAGTTTGTAATTGTAAAAATTTTTCTTTAGCAATATTTGGGTCAATAAGATTTTCTTCGTCTTGATCATTAGAAACAGGGTTAATATTTAGAGTTTTTATTTCTTTTTTTATAGTAGAATTATTTAATACATCTATTGTTGTAATAGGAAATAAGGTATTTTCTATATTAGGATCAACAAATCCAGAAATGATTTCAGATAATTTTATATCTCCAGATTCTACTTTATGGTATTGTTCTAAAAGATATGCGATTGCTTGTGGATATTCAGAAAAGGAGCTTTGTACTTGATTTACCCCTTCTTCAATACGTTTTGCGATATCTATTTCTCCTTCGCGTGTTAATAATTCTACAGTTCCCATTTCACGCATATACATTCGTATTGGGTCAGTGGTTCTGCCTAATTCTGTTTCAACATGCGAAAGAACCTGTGCGGCTACTTCTACGGCGTCTTCATCAGTATCTGTTGGGGTTTCATTTAATATTAAATTACCAGCATCGCGGGCTTCTTCTACTACTTGGATTCCAAAATCTTTTATCATTTGTATGATATTTTTAATTTGATCAGAATTTATAATATCATCTGGAAGATGATCATGGATTTCTGCATAAGTAAGATAGCCCTGTTCTTTTCCGTGAGAGACAAGTATTTTTAGTTGTGAATGCGGTTTTTTTTCCATAATACGACATCTGCTTTTTAATATATAAATATTTATAAGAAATAAATATGTATATTTTTATATGAATAAGATTAAAATATTATTATTTTAATTAATAAAAAAAATTTGTAAAAGATTTAATAATAATTTAAATATTGGTTATTATACTACTAATATTACTAAATTTTATGTTTTACAATTTTTTGATTAATTTTCCATAGCTTTTTTTTTTCTGTTATATTTAATCCTTCTTTGCGTTCTTTTGTAAGAAAATAAGTATATTTATATTCTAAATTTTGTATTTTTATTTTTTTTAACAATTCTAAAAATGTTGGATATATTTTATTTTTTCCAATCATATGATTCCATACAATTAAGTATTTAAATATTTTTTCTAATTTTGAATTTCGATAATATTCAATTAATTGATTAGTTGCAAGATTTGGATTTTTATGTAATATTTTTAGTAAATCTACAAAAATATTTATTCCGACTACATGAAATTTATTGATTTTTTTAATATTTTTAATTTCTTTTGCTAATTCTGGGTTTTGTAAAAGTAAGCTAATTAATAATCGAATAGGTGTTTTTTTAATAAAGGTATTGAATGGTTTTTTTAATGTTTTTAATGTATTACATAATTTTTTAAATTGATAAATATCTAAGATACCAGTTTTTTCTCCTAATAATTTTTGTAAATGTATTTTTATATTTTTTCCTGGAATTTTATTAATTAATGGCAGAATTAATCTACTTAATTGAATGCGATCTTCAATTTTTCCTAATTGCATATTTTTAGAAATTTTATTAAATAAAAAATGAATATAATATTTCGGATTCTTGTATTCTTTTTTAAAATTTTCCTCTCCTTCTTTTAAAATTATACTGCTAGGATCTTCATTTTCAGGTAAAAATATAAATTTTACGGTACGATGATCTTTTAAAAAAGGTAAGATAAGATTCAAGGTAATCCAGTTAGTTTTTTTTCCAGCATGATCGCCGTCGTAACAAAAAATAATATTATCACTAATTTGAAATAATTTTTTACAGTGCTCTGAATTAATTACAGTTCCTAATAAGGCTACAGCATAAATATTATATTGAGCTAAGGATAACACATCAAAATATCCTTCAACGACTATTATTTGTTTTGGTTTTAAGGTTTGTACTGTTAACTCATAAATTCCATAAAGATTTTTATTTTTATAAAAAATTGGATTTTCCGAAGAATTTAAATATTTTGGTTGATTAATATTATTTAATTTACGACCTCCAAATCCATTAATGTTTCCATATTTATCTCTAATTGGAAACATAATACGATTTCTAAATCTATCATAGAATTTTTTTTCTTTATTAATTATAATTAACCCTGAATCTAATAAAATAGATGGTTCTAGTTTTTTTTTTTCAATATAGTTTTTAATTTGATTGTTTTGAAATGTTGCATAACCTAATAAAAATCGATAAATAATTTTTTTTGAAATCCCTCTTTTTAATAGATATTGATAGGCAATAGGATTGGAAGAAAAAAGGTTTTTTTGATAAATATTAGAAATTTCTGATAGTATTGTATGTAATTTTTTTTTTATAAAAATAATATTTAACTTCTTTTGTTTTTTTTCTTTAAAAGGAATAATTATATTATGTAATGTGCTAAGCTCGGTAATGCTGTCTAAAAAGTTTAATTTTTCGTATTCCATTAAAAAATCAATTGCATTACCATGCACTTTACACCCAAAACAATAAAAAAATTGTTTTTTTATTGACAATAAAAGATGGTGTTTTTCATGATGAAACGGACATAATGCTTGGTAATTTTCTCCTATTTTTTTAAGCTTGAATCGTAAATTTATTAAGTCTATTATATTAGTGCGTTCAAGTAATTCTTGGATAAAGTATTTTGGAATTTTTCCCATCATATTATTTAAATTATATGGTATTAGTATGAAAATTTTGACCGTACTTTGGTATAGAACGGTCGATATGTTTTTGTTTTTTAGATTAAATTGTAAAAAAAATTAATACATTCGGGTACGTTTAGAATGATCACGAGCTAATTTTTTTGCCAATCTTTTAATAGCAGAAGCTTTTGCACGTTTCCGTTCAGTAGTTGGTTTTTCATAAAATTCTCTTCTACGAATTTCTGCTAAAATTCCTGCTTTTTCACATGATCTTTTAAATCTTCTTAATGCAACATCAAAAGGTTCGTTTTCTCGTACTTTTATTATAGGCATATTAATTATTCTCGAATTTATTAATAAAATTTTTAATATTTATAGTCTATTTATTTTTATTATTGTTTTTGATTTTTTATATAAAATATTAAGAATATAGTTTTTTTAATATCATATAATATTTGTTTTAAAAAAAATAACATGTAAAGTAATAAAATTATTATTACAATATTATATTTTTACGGAAAATATTATGAAAATTTTAGGTATAGAAACATCTTGTGATGATACATCTGTTGCTATTTATGATGATCAATTAGGCGTTATTTTTCATAAAACTTGGGATCAGACTAAAATTCACTCTAGATTTGGAGGTATTATTCCAGAATTAGCAGCAAGATGTCATTTAAGTCAACTGAATTATCTAATTAAAGAAATATTTTTAAAATTATCTAATTATAACATAAAAAAATATAAAAATAATATTATTGATGCTGTTGCATATACCGCGGGACCAGGATTAGCCAGTTCTTTATTAATTGGAGCATCTATTGGTTCTTGTCTTGCTTTTTCTTTAGGAATACCATCTATTTCAATTAATCATATAGAAGGGCATTTATTTTCAGCTATGATCGGACAACGGAATATTCCTTCCTTTCCTTTTATTGCATTATTAATATCAGGGGGTAATACACAGTTGATTTATGTTTCTAATTTAGGTCATTATAAAATTTTAGGGAAAACTTTAGATAATTCTGTTGGTAATACATTTGATTATATCGCAAAATTATTAGGTTTAGGGTATCCGGGAGGTAAAAAATTATCTAGTTTAGCTCAATATGGTATCTTTGGAAAATATATTTTTCCGCGCCCAATGATTCAACATCATAATTTAGATTTTAGCTTTTCAGGGTTAAAAACGTATACAAAGAAAATAATTCATGATAGTAAACAAACGTTTCAGGATAAAGCAGATATTTCTCGAGCTTTTGAAGACGCGATTATTGATACATTAATAATTAAATGTAAACGTGCTATCCAGCAAAAACACTTAAATTCTTTAGTTATATGTGGAGGTGTTAGTGCAAACTCTACATTAAGAAAAAAGTTTCGTTCTATAATAACAAAACAAGGTGGAAAAATTTTTTTTCTAAAAAAAATTTTGTACAGATAATGCGGCAATGATTGCGTACGTTGGATATTTAAGATATAAGTTAGGTTTATATTCTTCTGATTTTTCAATTAAAGTATATCCTCGTTGGTTAATTAATCAGTTAGATAAATTAAATATATAAAATTTATAATTATTTAAATTAAATTAATATTTTTTTAAATAATAAATTTTATTATTAATTTTTTTAAATATTGTATATATTAAAAACAATAAACCAAAGTTTTTATAAAAAAGTGAATTTTTAATTGATAATAATATATATTAATCATTTCTTATTAGGTGAGCAATTGAAAATATATTTAGTTGGAGGCGCAATTAGAGATAGTTTATTAGGTCTATCTGTTCAAGATCGAGACTGGATGGTGGTTGGTGCAACTCCCGAGCAAATGTTAAAAAAAAAAAATCAGCAGGTAGGAAGAGATTTTCCTGTTTTTATACATCCAATAACTTATGAGGAGTATGCATTAGCTCGTACAGAACGAAAGAATGGAGTTGGATATAATGGTTTTTCGGTAAATTTTTCACCAAATGTAACATTATCAGAAGATTTAATTCGGCGTGATTTAACTATTAATGCTATGGCTCAAGATAAACATGGTAATTTAATTGATTTATTTTGCGGAAAAAAAGATTTAAATAATCGTATTTTACGTCATGTATCTTTAGCATTTCAAGAAGATCCTTTGAGAGTGTTAAGAGTAGCTCGTTTTGCTGCTGCTTTAGCGCATTTAGGTTTTCAAATAGCAAAGGAAACATTAAATTTAATGACATCAATGTGTAACAATAAGGATTTGTTACATTTATTTCCTGAAAGGATTTGGAAAGAAACAGAAAAAGGTTTACGTACGAATAATCCTCATGTTTATTTTCAGGTGTTACATGCCTGTAATGCATTAAATGATTTATTTCCTGAAATAATTTTTTTATATCAAAATCTTTACTGTTCTGCTCTTAATTTTATAAGATCTTGCGCAATATATGTTGGATTTAAAGAAATGTTTAGAATTTCTAGATTTACAAAAAATATTGATATTAGGTTTTCTTATTTTTCTCAATTTTTTAGTAGAATTTTTTGTACTCCTGATATTTTTACGGATGATTATTTTTTTTATAAAAAACCAACTATATTAGTTAATAGTTTATGTACACGACTAAAAATTCCTTTAGAAATAAAAAAAATATCTATTTTTATGTGTGGATTTCATAATTTTTTACAAACTATTAATATACAACCAACTCATTTAATTGTTAAGTTTTTTAATATTATTGATGTATGGCGAAATCCTGGAATTTTAAAAAAATTTATTTATTTAAAATTTTATTATTCTCATGTGAATTTAATATCTTCAAAAAAAATAACTTTAGGGGTATTAATAAATAAAATGTTTAATATTGTAAAAAAGATCTCTATTAAATCAATAGATTTTAGAAATAAGTATAAAGGTATTGCTATACGTAATGAATTAAATCGTTTAAGAATAAAATATTTAGAGAGATGGAGATTATTACAAAAATTTACTTATATTAAAAAAAATAATTAAAGTAATATTTTATAATTAAAAATTTTTATGATTAATAATAAAATAAATATATAATTCTGTTATTAATAAATGACTTTAATCGAATAAATATTATTAGTGAAACAAAATTTATAATATATTAAAGTTTTTAAAAAAATATAATATTTAATTTTTACTTAATTTTTTTTAAAAATTAATATATTGCATATGTATTTAAATAATTATTGATAATTTTTACGTTAATAAATATATTTTTTGAAAAATATAATTTTATTGTGTTTTAATATAAAATTAATTGTTATATTTTTAATAAAATAAAAGTAGTATAATATACATGATATGTATGTTATTAAATATAATAAATATTTACGAGTATATAAGTGATGTCTAATGTAAATAAATTTTTTGATATTTATCGATTGTAAATATAAATTATTGTTTTTATTCTTGTATTATTAAATAATAATTTATATAAAAAAACTTTTTTTTATTTTTTTTATTTTGTTTAATTAAATTTATATCTTTTATAATATTAAAATTAAGATTATATCTTAATATGATTAAAAATTTTTTAATTGTGAATTATTTATTTTTGTTACTAAAGTATAATATAGATAGAATTTTTTAAAAAAATAAATTTTGGAATAGAAATTTAATATTATTAGTCATTAATTCTATTTAATGATTTAATAAGAAATTATTAATATGGTGTATTTGATGAATTTGATGATTAATGAAATTTTATATTTATATCAACAACTTAAATTTCATAATTATTTATACTATACTCTCGATTCTCCTGTTTTAACAGATTTACAATATGATAATCTTTATAAAAAAACATTAGAATTAGAAAGGCAGTATGGGAATGATGAAACTAAAAAAATATCAAAAATCGTATTCAATAAAATAGGAGGAGAAAATTTAAATTTTTTTTCTAAATGTAAACATAATATTCCTATGCTTTCATTAAATAGTACTGATAAAATAGAAGATATAATATATTTTGATTCAAAAAATAAAAAAATTTTAAATATTCAAACTGATATTATGTATTTCTGTGATTTAAAATTCGATGGTTTAGCAATAAATTTATTATATAGAGAAGGGATATTAATATCTGCTTCAACTCGTGGAGACGGTAGAACCGGAGAAAATGTAACTAATAACATACTGATGATTCCTTCTATTCCTAAAAAATTATTTGGTGATAATATACCTAAAATAATAGAAATTCGAGGTGAAGTATTTATGAAAAAGTCTGATTTTTTATTATTAAATCAAAAACATTTTATAAATAATAAAAAATTATTTTCTAATCCTCGAAATGCAGCGGCAGGTTCCTTACGTCAATTAGATCCTCTTATTACTCAAAAAAGAAATTTGATGTTTTTTGTATATGGGTATGGTTTTTGTAGTGGTTTTAATCAATGTAATAGTCATTACCAAAGACTAATGTATATAAAAAATTGGGGTTTTCCTTTACATAATAAGATTTTATTATCTTCTAATGTCAATAATATATTACGTTTTTATAAAAAAATTTATCTTAATAGACATGATTTAGATTTTGATATAGATGGTATTGTAATAAAAGTTAATTTAGTATCTTTACAAGAAAAATTAGGTTTTCTTGAAAAAGCGCCGCGTTGGGCGATAGCTATAAAATTTTTTTCAGTAGATGTAGAAACACAGGTTTTAAATGTTACCTTTCATATAGGTCGAACCGGTATAATTACTCCCGTTGCGCATTTTTTTCCTATTGTAATTTCTGGAGTTACAATTAGTAAAGCTACATTACATAATATGAATATCATAAATAAAATTAATTTAAAGATTGGTGATTATGTAACAGTATACCGAGCAGGAGATGTTATTCCTAAAATTAGAAAAGTTTTAGTAAAAAAAAGAAAAATAAAAAAAATTCATGAAATTATTTTTCCAACTCAATGTATGTCATGTAATACTAACTTGGTACAACTTTCATATTTAGGGTCTTTGTTTTGTCCTTCTGGTTTTATTTGTGCTGCACAAAATTTAAAGAGATTAATTCATTTTACTTCAAAACAAGCTTTAAATATTAATGGATTAGGAAAAAATATTATAGAAAAATTAATGCATAAAGGTTTAGTCACAAATCCTGTTGATTTTTTTTTCTTAAAACCATCATGTTTATGTCAAATTCCTGGGATTAATATTATATTATCAAAAAAAATTGTTTTTAATATCGAAAAATCTAAAACCATTACTTTAGAAAAATTTATTTATTCTTTAGGAATTTTATACGTAGGTCTATCTATTTCTAGACGGATAGCTGATCATTTTTGTTGTATTAATTATTTTTTGTCTTCTAATTATTCTTCTTTATGTAAAATTAAAGGTATAGGAAAAAATATTTCTCATTCAATAAGTGTTTTTTTAAAAAATAATGATAATAAAAAAATATTACTTAAATTAAAGAATATTATGAAAATTTCTTCTAAAATTGTTGATTTACGTAATGTCGATATAAATTATCAATGGATACAAGGAAAAATTTTTGTTTTTTCTGGTTTATTTTTATTAATTAAACGTAATCATTTAAAATTATTAATTGAAAAATTTAATGGTATAATTCAATTACATATTACAAAAAATGTTAATTTTTTAGTTATTGGAAAAAATTCAGGAAAAAAATTAGAAATTTCAAATCGGTTTAAAATAAAAATTATTAGAGAAGAGGAAATGATTCATTTATTAAATATAAAAATATAAATATTGGGTTGTGCAGGATTTGAACCTGCGACCAATTGATTAAAAGTCAACTGCTCTACCGACTGAGCTAACAACCCATTTTATATCATTTTATTAAAATATATAAAATATATTTGGGTGATGACGGTCTCGAACCGCCGACCTTCTCCGTGTAAAGGAGAAGCTCTACCAACTGAGCTAATCACCCTACCTCTATTATAGAACAGATATTCTATGAGTCAATATAAATTTTACCAATATTTTCTTTAAAATTAAAAAAATAAATAATATTATAAAATTTCTATCAATATTAAAATAAAAAATATTTTTTATAGGTTAAAACATGAAAATTAAAACTAGATTTTCTCCTAGCCCAACAGGTGTATTTCATATTGGAGGAGCTCGAACTGCGTTATATTCCTGGTTATTTGCACGTAGATTTGGCGGTTCTTTTGTATTGAGAATTGAAGATACAGATTCTGATAGATTAAAAGCTGATGCTATTAGTGATATTATTAATAATTTATCTAGATTAGGTTTAGCATGGGATGAAGGTCCATATTTTCAAAGTAAACGTTTAATGATATACCAAAATGTTATTTCATCAATGTTGAAAAATGGAACCGCTTACAAATGTTATTGTTCTATTGAACGATTAGAAAAATTACGTAAAAATCAAATAAAAAAAAAAAGAAAACCAAAATATGATAAAAAGTGTAGAAAGTTACCATTATTTTATAAAAAATCAAATATTCCATATGTTGTACGTTTTAAAAATCCAGAAACAGGAAGTGTTGAATTTATTGATCTGATTAGAGGAAAGATAAAATTTTTAAATTCAGAGTTAGATGATTTAGTAATTCAACGATCTAATGGTATTCCAACATATAATTTTTGCGTGGTAGTAGATGATTATCACATGGAAATTACTCATGTTATTCGTGGTGAGGATCATATTAATAATACCCCGCGACAAATCAATTTATTAAAAGCATTAAAAAAAGATATTCCTCAGTATGCTCATACACCTATGATATTAGATATTAATGGAAAGAAATTATCTAAAAGAAACAAGAATACTCAGGGAATTACAAAATATTTTCAGGAAGGATATATTCCTGAAGCATTATTGAATTATATTGTACGACTAGGTTGGTCTTGTAAAGATAAAGAAATTTTTACATTAGATGACATGAAAAATTTATTTACTTTTAAATCTGTTAGTAGATCGCCTAGTATTTTAAATAGCAACAAATTATTATGGTTAAATCGATATTATTTATCTCATTTACCAAATAGAACAGTGACTAATTATTTTTTATTATTTATTAAAAAAAAGAATATTTCTTTTTTTTCTGATATAAATTTGAATAATATTATTAAAGATTTTATTGCGCGTCATAGTACTTTTCAAAATTTTTTAGAATCTTATACATATTTTTATAAAGAATTTGATATTTATCAAATTGTAAACATAGAAACATTTTATAATTTAGAAAATATAAAAATATTAACCTTACTTAATCAAAAATTTTCAATAGTATTAGATTGGACTATTAAAGAGTTGTCTAATATAGTAAAATATATATCAATAGATTTACAAGTTGAATATAAAAAAATTGCTATGTTATTACGTATTAGTATTACTGGTATAAATCATACACCTGGTATTATATTGGTAGCATTTCATTTAGGTAAAAATCGTGTTTTATTACGTTTATCTAACATTTTAAAATATTTTAATCAATGTAAAAAGTTTATTTAATAAATAATTTTTATTTTTTATATTTTAAACGATTATTAGATTAATAATTTTTATTAATATTTATTAATTTCATTATGCTAGATTAATGGTTATCCGGCATAATGATTTTATTATATATATATTTATACTTGCATATTTATGATTTCTTGATATGAACTGATTAGTTTTTTTCTTATTTGGATGAATGTTTTAATCCATAATCCTTCCTGATTTAATTCAATACATTCATTTTTATAACTTTGATAATTATTTTTATTTATTTTTTTTGATAGATTATTAAATTTTATTTTTTTTATATTTATCAATGAATTTTTATTTTTTTTATTTTTTTTTTCAGAAGTTGATTAAATATTTTAAAAAATTTATTTTTTACCTTCGGTTTTATAAAATTATTATTTTTTATTTTTTTAGTATATATTGGTTGTAGTAGGTTGTTTTGTATATCTTTTACATTCATAAGTATTACCTCATATATTTTATAATATAATATTAAATATTATTGTTATTATTTTTTTTAAAAAAAACATTTTTTTATATTATATATTTTTTATATTATATATTTTTTATATTTTTTGTAAATGACAGTCTAAAATAGTAAGGATATAAATGAATATTTTTAAAATGGGAAAGTATAATGGAAATGAAAAATAAAATTATTGCAAAAGAAGATATTAAATATTGGGATAATATTTTTTTGTTATTTATTAAAAAATTTTCAATTTTTTATGATTAGTTTTTCTGTTTTTTTATCTTTTATAATTGTATTTTTTTTATGGTTTAATACAATTAATTATGTTGTGTTATATAATCATTTGTCTGATAAAGATGAATTTTGGGTAATATCACAATTGCAATCTATGAAAATTCCATATAAATTTAATAATATTACTGGAGCTCTTTTAGTTCCGGAAAATAAAATACATGAGTTACGTTTTCAATTATTAAATAATAATTTAAATAAAGAAAAAATTTATGGTTTTGATTTTTTAAATAATGATAAATTTAATGTAGGTCAATTTAATGAAAATTTAAATTATCATCGAGGATTAGAAGGTGAATTATCAAAAACGTTAATGAATATTTTTCCTATTAAATATGCTCGCGTACATTTATCTTATCAAAAAGATACTAATTTTTTACAAAAAAAAGAGATACCATCAGTCTCTATTGTAATTACTTTGTACCCTAATACTTGTTTAAAAAAAAATCAAGTCAATTCCATTATTTCCCTAATTACAGGTAGTATAACTAATTTATCTTCGGATCATATTGTAATTGTTGATCAAAATGGAACTTTATTAAATCAATTATTTTTAAATAAAAAACGATTTTTTAATAATAATATACAAAAACACGCAGATTTTTTAAAAGATTATTATTGGAATCGTATTAACAAAGCTTTAAAGCCTCTTTTGGGTTCGAAAAATTTTTTTATTCAAATTACTCCGTATATTATGTCATATGTAAAAAAAAATAATATGATATATAAAAATAAAAAAAATAAAAGTAAAGCTGTTAATCTATTAAATTTAGTTCCGGATTATTTAAATAATTTAGGAATTTCAAAAAAAAATAATTCTTTAAAAAATATTTCTTCGCATAATATATCTAAAAATATTAATGATGTTAATCTGATAAAGGTAAATAAAAATATTAATTCTAAAGCTATTACTAAAAATTATATAATTAATAAAGAACATTCAGGAAACTTCAATACATCAAAATTGATAGATCATAGTCAATTTAATAATAATAACGTATATATGAAAAAAAATCATATAATAACGCGTGATGTAAATTTTTATGAACGTATATTAAATAATAAATTTATTCATTTTTCAATTAAAATATTAGCGAATTACAAAAAAAATGATTTAGGGATTTTAGTTCCATTGACAGAAAAAGAAAAAGAAAATATTAAAACGATTATTAAGTCAGTAGTAAACTTTTCACATAAACATGGAGATATTTTAGAAATAATAAATATGTTATTTTTTCAACCTCATAAATCTACTCATATGTATTCTTTATTTGATTATAAAAATTTTTTTATATCTTATAAATGGACTTTTGTTTTTTTATTTTTATTTCTTTTTTTCTTTTTTGTGTTAAGAAAAATTTTTTTAATATATATAAAAAGAAATAATATAATGAAAAAAGAACCATTAAAAAATAAAGATAATTTATCTACAGTTTTTGTTACACAAAAATTATGTTCTACAGAGGTAAAAGAAAAAAATATTTTATTAAATTCACAATATTTTTTTAAAAATAAAAAAAATTGGATATTGATCCTAAAATTATCGCAAAAGTTCTTCGGTTATGGATGAAAAATAAAAAATGAAATTAAATAATATTCAAAAAAGTGCGCTTTTTCTGATGTCTATCGATATTAATGAAGCTGTACAAACCTTAGAATATTTTTCTGAAAAAGAAATTTTTCAATTAACACAAGCTATGTTATCTCTCGATACTCGAGAATCTTATAATATTTCGAATATAAAAAAAGAATTTTATTATTTTTTAAAGGAGAATAATATTTCTTATTTTAATATTCAGAAAAATATATCTGTATTAATACAAAAAAGGTTAGGTAAAAAAAAAGGATGCATATTTTTGCAAGATAGTTTATTAAAAATGTCTATTCAAAAAAAGATTGTTTTTTTAGAAAAATTAGATATTCATGATCTATTTTTTTTAATTTTTAAGGAACATGAACAAATAATTACAGTTTTATTAATATATTTTTCTAAACTAATATCAGCTAAATTATTATTATTATTTAATTTTAAAAAACGATCTATTTTTTTAATAGGCATAGAAAATTTTATAGCGTTAAGTAAAAAAGGTTTGTTAGAATTTAATAAAATTCTTAGAAATTTAATAGAAAAATATACAAAATCTGTGATGATTAAAAAAAATACTAAACATATTGTAGGAATTTTACAGTCTTTTGATAAAAAAAATATAAAAGATATTTTAAATAACATTAATAGGGTAGATAAAAAATTAGTATATAAAATAAATAGTCTTTTGTTTGATTGGAGTGATTTAATTAATATTAGTGATTATGATATTAAATTTATTATTCAAAATATTGATATAAAAATATTATATAAAGGATTAAAAGAAATAGATGATGTTATAATTAATAGATTTTATAAAAATTTTTCAGAGTTACAAAAAAAATATTTTTATAAAAAAAATATAAAAATAAAAATATTTCTAATGTTCAATTCTCTATATTTAAAAAAAATTATTTAATATTATTAAAAATTTTATAAAATTAGGAAAAATATTTATAAATCAATAATAGGTAATATGTATGAATAACTCTATAAAAAAAAAAAATTGGAAACATTGGAGTCCCGATTCATTATCATCACATCATCCAAAACATATTTTACCTCAAAGATTAAGTATAATAAAAAATACTTCAATTAATATTGATAAACAAAAAAAATTAACGAAAAAAATGTTAAAAAAATACTTGAAAGGGTATAAAATTGGATTTGATCAAGGTTATAAAAGTGGATGGTTTCAAGGTTTTAATTCCATTACTCAATCTCATTTTAATAATTATGAAAAATATTTAAAAATTTATTTTTTAAATATATTAAAAGAATTTAACAAATCTATTGATGATTTAGACAGTAAAGTAGAGCTAAAAATATTAAAAATAATAGTGACAATATCTAAAATTATTTTTTCTAAAACATTATTAATTAATACAACAATAATATTAGATAAAATAAAAAATATAATACAATGTATTAAAAATTCATTAAAAAATCCTAAACTATTCATTCATCCATTAAAAAGAAAATTGATCGAAGAAAAATTTGGTACGTTATTAAAATTATACAATTGGAAATTAATAGATGATATGAAAATTAATATAAATAGTTGTTATATTCTTACTGATGAAGGTGAAGTAGATGCTACAGTAGAACGGTGTTGGAATGAAATAGAAAGTATATTACTTTTACGGAATGATAAAAAAATATGATGTGTAAAAAAAATAAATGGGTTGATAAATTAAATAATATTGAAAAAAAAATTAATGTTGTGTCTAATTTTATTATTATTGGTTATATTATAAGTGCAAATAATTTTTTAATTGAAGCAACAGGTATTAGATTACCTATTGGAAAATTTTGTTTTGTTGAAAATAATGATTTTAGCAAGATTCCTAAAATTATTTGTAAAATTATTGGTTTTTCTAAAAAAAAAATTTTTTTAATGCCGCTTTATTCTATGAGAGGTATATTCCCGGGAGCTAAAGTATATACATATTCTTTATTAAATAGTGATACATTATTTTCTGATAAATTACCTTTTTCTTATCAATTGCTAGGTCGTGTACTTGATAGTTTTGGTTTTCCTTTAGATGGTTTTAATAAAATTAATACAAATGATTATCGAACTATACATTCAAATCCAGTAAATCCTTTAAATCGGGCGCCTATTAAAGAAATTTTTGATACCGGTGTGTGTTCAATTAATAGTTTATTAACAATGGGTAGAGGACAAAGAATTGGGATTTTTGCAAGAGCTGGTGTAGGTAAAAGTATGTTGTTAGGGATGATAGCACGACATTCTAAAGTAGATATTATTATCATTACATTAGTAGGAGAAAGAGGAAGAGAAGTCAATGAATTTATTAACAATATATTAGGTCCTGATAGTCTTAAAAAATCAGTTGTAATTGTTTCTTCAGCCGGGACTTCTCCTTTATTTAGAGTTCAAGCGGTACAATATGCTACGTCTATAGCGGAGTATTTTTGTGAAAAAAATAATAATGTTTTATTAATTGTAGATTCATTAACTCGGTATGCAATGGCATATAGAGAAATTTCATTGTCTATTAATGAAATACCTATAGCTAAAGGATATCCGGCCTCTATTTTTTCTAATATTCCACAATTAATTGAAAGAACGGGTAATATCTCTAAAAATTTCGGTTCTATTACTGCTATTTATACTGTTCTTACAGAAGGTGATGAATTTAATGATCCGGTTTTAGATATAGCAAAATCAATATTAGATGGGCATATTTTTTTATCTAATGAATTAGCAGATTCGGGACATTATCCTGCAATAGATATTCAAAAATCTATTAGTAGAGTAATGACATCAATTATTTGCTCTCAACATAAAAAAAGTTCTAGTTATATTAAAAAATTAATTTCATGTTATTTATCACATAAAGAATTAATCGATTTAGGAGCTTATAGTATAGGAACTAATCATTTTTTAGATATAGCAATAAAAATTTGGCCAATATTGAATAAATTTCTTCAACAGGATTTTTTGGAACATTGTTCATACCAATATTCTCTTGAAAAATTAGAAGATTTATTAAAAAATATCTAAAAAAATTTATTAATTTTAGGAAAAGATATGAAAAGTAGTTATTTAAAAACATTACTATATTTAAAAAAAAATCTCAATTGTCGATTAGAAAAAATATGTATATAATAAAAGATTATGTAGATAAAAAAAAAATTTTTAATCAAATATTACAATTAAAAAAATATTATGATGAATATTATAATAATTTATATAAATCTCTTATTCATAAGGGAATTATTCAGTATCAAGTGAAAGTATATAGAAAATTTCTATATATGTTACAAACGGTTATTTTAAAGCAACAACAATATATTGCATATTATAATAAACAATTAAGTATTACTCGAAACTTACATAAAAATATGTATATGTATTTTAAAAAATTGTGTATTTTAGAGTCACATATATATCAAAATATACGAAGAATTATGATATTAAAGGAACAACGTATATCTGATATTTTAATTGAATCATTTTCATATATTAAAAAAATATTAAATAAGTAATGATTTATATATTTATAAAAATAAGAAAAAAAATTTATTATATATTGCGTTTATTTTGTATTTTATATTTTATAATATATATTATATAACTCTCTGATTTTTAAAATCTATTTGAAAAACTTTAAAAAATATTATTTATTTGCGAGGTAATATGTTAAAAAAAATTTTTTTTAAATGATATGAAATTAATTTATGATAATATTCAATTTTCATATCAAAAAAGTTCTATAAATTTAGATAATAAAAATATTTCAGATTTTCAGAATAGTGAGTTATTAAAAAAATTTTTATTAAATAGAAAAATTTCATCTTTTAAAAATTTATATGATAATTTATCTTTAATGTTTAAAAATATATTTAAAAAAAATTTATCTATATTATTTGAATTTACTTATTTATATTTTGAGTATAATAATCAATATCATATAAAACAAATATTAGTAGAAGAAGAAAGTAATATTTTTCAGTTAAGTCATTCAAAAGAATATTGCATATTAATGGTGCCTCATAATTTTTTTTCTATTTGCACTTATGTTTTATTTGGGGGGGGTAACTTAGTTATATATAAAAAACATATATATGATAGTAATAAAATTAATAATCATTTAATTATAAATACTGTATTTGAATCTTTATTTATAACAATTAATAGTTTTTTAAAAAAATTTTTTTGTTGTTCTATTAAATATATTTTTAAAAATCAATGTACTACAAAAAATTTTTTTAAAAATAATACTTTAGATGATTATTTGTTTTTTTTATTTCAAGTGACTTATAAAAATATTAAAGATGTGATTAAAATTTGTATACCGAAAAGTATTTTGTATCATATATCTTTCAAACCGTATCATAATTATCTTATTTTTAAAAAAAATATTAAAAATATTTGGAATAAAAAAATAGAACATAATATAAAATCGTATATCATATCTTTAAAAGTAAATGTAATAAGTTATACGATATCATTATCTTATTTTTTAAATTTAAAGGTAGGTGATATATTTTACATTAAAATAATAAAAGATGTATTTGGTTTTATTAATGGACAATTATTTTTATTAGGAAAATATGGTATATATCATGGTTATCGTTCATTATATTTTAAACAATTTATTAATAAAGAGGATAAATATATGGAACAGAAAGGTTCTATCATGGTTTCAAAAGATAATGAATCTATTATAGAAAAAATAATAAATCAAGAACAAAAGAATAATAAAACATGTAAAAATAAATTATTGAATCAAGAGAAATTATTAGATAATATCTCTAAATCTAAAAGTAATTTTTTAGATTTTATAAAAAAAATGAAACCTTTTATGGATATTCCTATTGCTATTAAAATTGAATTAGGTACAAAAAAATTAAGTTTAAAAAAACTTTTAAAATTATCTGAAGGATCAATCATTCAATTAAATCAAACAGATACAGTTCCATTAAAAATATTTATTAATAATTATTTCCTAGCATTAGGGGAATTAGTAATGATTAACGAAGAATATGGGGTACGTATTATAAAGCTTATAGAAAACGTAGTAATATAAATTATTTAAATATAAATAAGATTTAATTCACTATATTGATATCATTAAAAATAGAATTTTTAAAGAAAATAAAAATATGACTAATAATCAATTGATATATCATTTTACACACGCGTTACTCTATGTTTTAGTGATTATTTTTGTAATTTTTTTTTTATATAAAACAATCAATAACTTTAAAAATATAGAACAAGATGAAGCAATATATATTGTTGATAGAATTTATTTAAATTCTTCTCATTTTATTTGCGTAGTAAAAATCTATAATAAAAATTTTGTATTAGCTGTTACGCCATATAAAATTACTATTTTACATATATCCTCAAAATTAAAAAAACACTCTGATTAAAGAGATAATCAAAGTTATTTTAAAAAAATATATTAAGTATCAATAAAACAAATTTTCAATAAATTTAGGTAAAATATTTAATGTTTATTAAATTAACGAGTTTATTTTTTTTTATTGCACTATATCCTTCTATATCGTCTGCTACTGTTTCTTTTGAATCGATGTTTCATTTAATTAATCAAGGTACAAATTTTTGGACGTTTTCTATCGAAACATTTATTTTTTTTACGTTACTAAGTTTTATTTCGGCAGGTTTGTTAATGATGACTAGTTTTACTCGGATTATTATTGTATTTAGTTTATTAAGAAATGCATTAGGTACACCATATTCTCCTCCTAATCAAGTTCTTGTAGGACTTTCTTTATTTCTTACGTTTTTTATTATGTCACCTGTTCTTGATAAAATTTATCATACAGCCTATATTCCTTTTCAGAAAGAAAATATTAGTTTAGAAATTGCATTAAAACGTTCTATTATCCCTATACATAATTTTATGAAACGGCAAACTAAATCTTCCGATTTATTGCTATTTTTTGATTTAGCAAAAATTCCATATGTTAAAAAAAAATCACTAATTCCTATGAGAATTTTATTACCAGCTTATATGATTAGTGAGTTAAAAACCGCTTTTCAAATTGGTTTTACAATTTTTATACCTTTTTTAATTATTGATTTAGTGGTTGCCAGCGTATTAATGGCTTTAGGTATGATGATGGTTTCACCTTCTACAATTTCTTTACCATTTAAGTTAATTTTATTTGTTTTAGCCGATGGTTGGCGTTTATTAATTATGTCATTATCTCAAAGTTTTTTAACTTAAATGTTTAAGAATAAATAATTTAAATTAATTATAGTATTTACGATAGTAAAATTATATATTTTTAATACATAGGATTATATTATAATGAATCAAGAATTTATTATACAATTATTACATTCATCTGTTAAAGTGGGGTTATTATTGTCTGCGCCGTTTTTACTGGCTACATTAATTAGTGGATTGATTATTAGTATTTTTCAAGCAGTGACTCAAATTAATGAACAAACATTATCTTTTATACCAAAAATAATTTCGGTTTTTATTTCAGGAATTATTTTTGGGCCCTGGATGTTAAAAGTTATGATTGATTATATGCAAAATATTTTTCGTGTAGTACCAAAAATTGTTTTATTAATATGAATAATTTTATTGTTAGTATTTTTTTATCATGTATTAATAGTTATATTATATTAATTATGACGCGAATTTTTGCATTTTTTTGTTTTTCTTCTATATTTAACAATAAAAATATTCCCGTGGTAATAAAAATTGTATTTACATATAGTATTGCTATTTTTTTATTTCCATTACTTTCTTGTAGAAATTCTATTAATTTTAATGTTGATTTTTTATTTTTATTAGTATATCAAATTTTTATAGGTCTAGTACTTGGTTTATCAATTCAGTGTGTATTTGTATGTGTATATTTAACCGGAGAAATAATTAGTTCTCAAATAGGATTATCGTTTTCTATTTTTTTTGATCTTAACGAATATACTCAATCATTAGTAATCTCACGTTTTTTAAATATTTTTCTTTTTTGTTTTTTTTATGCTATAGATGGTCATCTTTGGATAATTAAAATTTTAATTAAAAGTTTTAGAAAATTTCCTTTAATGCAACCTAATATTAATAAAAATTTATTAATATCTTTGTTATATTTTTCTAATGTTATTTTTTTTAATGGACTTTTATTAAGTTTACCAATTTTATTTTTTTTATTAATAATTCAAATTATTTTAGCTGTATTAAATAGAATGATGCCTCAAGTATCATTATTTTCTATTTTTTTTCCTGCTATTTTAATAGCAGGTATTTTTATTTTAAAAACTTTTGTTATATTTTTATTTCCGGTATTTTTTTCATTTTTTGATTATGTCTTAAAATATCTATTATTACTAATGTCATAAAAAAATATTTTTTATGAACATCTTATAAATAATTTATTTTATTTTTATTTAGATTTTTTTTAAAGTATTATTAAAGAGTATAATAAAAAAAAATTTGGGGATCTTTCTATAGATCTCCAGAAATATCTATCTTTTTTACTTTATTTTTTTTTCGATATACATAATATGTTTTTTCAAAAATGGATCATATTTTTTTAATTTTAGTTTGTCTGGTTTGTTGCGTTTATTTTTAGTTGTAGTATAGTAATGACCACTATTTCCTGAAGATATTAATTTTATATTAATTCGATTATTTTTTGCCATGATTTATCTCTTTTTTTGCATTTATATATTTTTTATATATTTTTTGAATTCCTAGTTTATTAATCATTCGTAATCCTTTTTTTGAAATTCTTATTTTAATAAATTTCTTTTCTTGAGGAATCCAAAATCGATGATATTGTAAATTTATAAAAAATTTTCTCTTTGTAGTATTCATAGCATGAGATCTGTGATTTCCACGTGTTGTTTTTCTTTTTGTAATTTGACATATTTTTGTCATATTTACTTAATCCTTGGATAAATAAAGTAATAAATTTATTATCGATATATTATTAATTATTTATGTTCTAATATTGTTTTAAAAATATTTATTTTATTTTTTTTTGTTATTAATATATGCATTTAAAATTTCATTTTTCGCACTTTGAGAATTATTCCATCCTTGGATTTTTACCCATTTTTTAGGTTCCAGATTTTTATAATTTTCAAAAAAATAGAGAATTTGTTTTTGTAAAGTAATAGATAAATCTTGAATTTCACGAACGTCTTTATATTTTTCTGTTAAAGATTGATGTGGTACTGCAATTATTTTAATATCTTTACCTTTTTCATCTTCCATAGCTAACATGCCGATTGGTTTACATCGTATGACCGATTGTGATTGAATAGGGTAAGGAGTTGGAATTAAGATATCTAATGGGTCTCCATCTGATGCTAAAGTATGATTAATAAAACCATAATTACATGGATAAAACATTGGGGTAGCAATAAAACGATCTACAAATAGCATATTATAATCTTTATGCAATTCATATTTTACAGGACTAGAATAAGCTGGAATTTCAATTATTCCATATATATCGTCAGGTATTTTTTTTCCGATTGGAATATTATTAATTTGATTCATATTTTTATTCCTATAAAATAAATCTTTATATAATGCATACGAAGTACTTATTATTTTATATCATTTGTTAAATAAATAAATATTCAATTAATTAATATAATTTTATAAAATTTTTTTATAATATTCTTATAATTAATCATAATTAATATATAGAAAATATAAAGTTGATGTTTTATATTAATTTAAAAACATATATAGTAATATAAATAAGAAGTTTTATTTTTGTATTTTCTTTTAAAAAATTGATAAATTATATCATTTTTTTTATAAAAAATATTTTTTTATTGTATATATTTTGAAAGGATAACTGGAATGTTATTGTTTGACGAAGTAATAAATTTTAAAAAAAAATTATGTGAAATTTTAAAAAAATCTTTATTTTATTTAAAAAAAAGATGTATACATGGTAGTATTGAATTAAAAAAATATATGGTTGTTGTGTTTCAACAAGATACAAAATAATTGATAAAATTGAATTATATGATAATGTTAGTTGTATTATTACAATATATAATCATGGTAGAAAAGCTTCAGTTTTATGTAATAATATTATGTTTCCTAGTATTTGTAAAGCTATTGATCAAGCTATTGATATGTCTAAATTTACTGAATTAGATCTTTGCTCTTCTTTACCTAATCAAGATTTATTATTTAATCATAAAAAAACTTTAAATCTTTTTTTTCCATGGCAATGTGATTTAAAAAAAATTATTAATTTAGTACAATTAGTTGAGAAAAGTTCTTTAGAGTTTGATTCTAAAATTACAAATACGGAAGGAGCAGTTTTTGATTATTCAATGACTTTGAAATATTTAGGAAATACCTATGATTGGTTAGATTCTTATTGTTCTACGTATTATTATTTATCTAATTGTGCTGTCGCTAGTAATAATATTTCAATGGAAAGGGATTATGTATATTCTGTCGCACGAGATTTTTATGATTTAAAGTCGGCTCATTTTATTGGAGAGGAAAGTTCTAAAAAAAGTATTTTGAAATTAAATTCAAAAAAAATAAATACTCAATGTACATCGGTAATATTTTCTTCTGATGTTTCAGCGGGATTATTTAAATATTTAGCAACAGCATTAAATGGACATTTTGTTTATAAAAAAACAACATTTTTATTAAATTATTTTCAAAAAAAAATTTTTCCTGAATGGTTAAATATTTTTGAAAATCCTTTTTTAGAGAAAGGATTATCTTCACAATTATTTGATAATGAAGGGGTCTCTACTAGTCAAAAAAAAATTATTAATAAAGGATGTATAGAAACATGGCTATTAGATACATATTCAAGTAATAAATTAAATTTAGATAATACAGGTCATGCTGGTGGTATTTATAATTGGTTAGTATTTAGTTATAAAAAGATAGTAGAATATAAATACCTTTTAAAAGAAATGAATAATGGATTATTAATCACAGAATTATTTGGTAATGGCGTGAATATTATGACAGGAGATTATTCAAGAGGTGCTTGTGGTTTTTTTAGTAAAAAAAGGTAAAATTATACATCCTGTAAGTGAAATTACAATTTCAGGAAATTTAAAAAACATTTGGAATAACATAATTGTATTATCCGACGATATTCAAAAAAATTGTAATATCTATTGCCCTTCTATTCTTGTTGAAAATATACAAATTTCAGGTAACTAATATTTTTTTAAATATTATTAGCAGTTATGAAGTTGATCGATAAGCCGGGTTCTGTAATTAACAGTCATTTATCTAGATTAATAATTGCTTATTAATTCAAGCGGCTTACCCGGGAATATGCGGGTAGCATGTTTTCCCTATTTAGCCTTGCTCCAGGTGGAGTTTGCATTGCCAAAATTGTTTCCAATTTTGCGGTGCGCTCTTACCGCACCTTTTCACCTTGACCTGTTTTAATTTTTTTATATATAAAAATATTTATATTAAAATATATAAAATATAATTTTATAGAAGGCAGTTTATTTTCTGTTGCACTGGTCGTAAGATTATTCTTCCCAGGTGTTACCTGGCACCTTTACCCTATGGAGCCCGGACTTTCCTCTATTGGTATTATCAACAGCGACTGTTTGATCAACTTCATAAATTTTTTTATTTTTTTGTGTTATTATATTGTACATGGAATTTTTTTTATTCTATATATTTTTGAAATTATATGTATAGCAGTTTTTGTAGACATTACAGTTTTTAAAATTAAAAATACTTTTTGTATTTTTTCTGTTAAAATATTTTTTTGTTTTTTCTTTATTTTTATCTATAATGATTACAAATTCACCTTTATTATATATTTTTTTTTTCATTGATAATTTTAAGTATTTTTTTTGCTGTTCCTGTATAAATATTTTCCCAAATTTTTGTTAATTCTTTAGCTATAGTTACAATACGCGTGGATCCCATTTCACTGATAATATATTCTATTGTTTTTTTTAATTCTTTTAGGGGATTCATAAAGAATTATGATTCTTTTTTCATTTTTTAAATGATGTATTTGTTTTTTCTTTTTTCATTTTTATGTGATAAAAATCCTTCATAACAAAATTTATTAATGTTTAACCCGGAAGCACTCAATGCTGTGATAGCAGCGCAAGCACCAGGTAACGGTACAACACGAATATTGTTTTTATATGCATTGTTTATTAAAAACGATCCCGGGTCATTTATTAAAGGGGTACCGGCTTTAGATACTAAAGCTATGTTTTTTCCATATGTTAATTTTTTAATATATTTATCTGATTTTTTATGTTCATTATGAATATTTAATAATAATAACTTAGTAACTATCGAATAATGTTTTAATAAAATTAAAGTATGTTGAATATTTTCAGTTAAAATATAAGAAACATTTTTTAATATATCAATAGCTCGATAAGTAATATCTAAAAGATTTCCAATGGGCGTAGGAACAATATATAAAATTCCAAAAGAATTTTTTTTTATACATTTTAATTATCCATATTATTATAAATTTTATTTTTATAAATAATTTATTGATTTTTTTTAAAATATTATTTAATTTGCATTATAAAATATTTTATAAATAGATATTTTATAAATTTTTATAAAATCAGTGTTATTAATATATTAAGTATATAGTATAAATATATTTCATAAAATAAAAATTTTTTTAATATGTAATTTAAAAGTTAACTACTTTAAAAATATTATAAAATTATTAAGAGATAAAGATACTTGAAAAGAATAGTAATTACAGGGTTCGGTATTATTTCTAGTATAGGTAATTCTAAAAAAGAAATTATATATTCATTACAAAATAGTGTATCGGGTATTTCTTTTTCAAAAAATATGAAAAATTTTGGATTACGTAGTAATATATGGGGAGATTTAAATATTAGTGCCTATAAAAATATATTACCTCCAAAGAAGTTTTTAAGATTTATGAACGATGCTGCATATTATGCTTTTTGGTCAATGGGTAACGCTATTCAAGATAGTAAATTATTACCTCGTATATATGAAAAAAATCCTCGAGTTGGCTTAATAATTGGATCTGGAAGTGGATCTCCTAACAATTTATTTAATATGTTTCATTTGTTAAAAAATTGTAATAATCCTAGTAGGATGGGACCATATGTAGCTATTAAAAATATGACTTCCTCTATTTCTGCTATATTAGGCGCGATTTTTAAAATTTATGGAATAAATTATTCTATTAGTTCTGCATGTGCAACTTCTGCAAATTGTATCGGGCATGCTGTAGATTTAATTTCATTAGGTAAACAAGATATTGTATTCGCTGGTGGTAGTGAAGAGTTAAGTCTAGAATTAGCTTGTCAATTTGATTCTATGAGGGTGTTATCAACAAAATTTAACGATAATCCAGTATGTGCATCTAGAGCATTTGATTTACATCGTGATGGATTTGTAATTTCTGGTGGTAGTGGTATCATTGTTTTAGAAGAATTAAATTTTGCTTTATCTCGTCATGCAAATATATATGCTGAAATGATCGGATATGGTTCAACATGTGACGGTAGCAGCCTTGTTAAACCATCAGGTAAAGGAGCTGAACGTTCCATGCGATATGCTTTGAAAAATTGTCAAGTATCATCGGTTGATTATTTAAATGCACATGGAACTTCTACTAAAACTGGTGATATTATAGAGTTAAATGCTATAAAAAAGTTTTTTTTAAATATACCTTTAATATCTTCCACTAAATCTATTACAGGTCATTCGTTAGGAGCTGCAGGAGTACAAGAAATTATTTATATTATATTAATGTTAAATAACAATTTTATTGCTCCTAGTACTAATATAGATATTTTAGATCCATTAGCGAAAAATATGAATATTGTGCGCAAATATATTCAAAAAACATTATCAGTAGTTATGTCGAATAGTTTTGGTTTTGGTGGAATTAATGTTAGTTTAGTTTTAAGAAAATATAGTTGATATTATTTTTTAAAATAAATTAAATTTTATACAGTTATAATATAGATTATTTTTTTATGTTTTATATGTAATAAGAGGTATAAATGAATCAATTAGAAGTATTAAAAAAATTTACTACAATTGTGGTAGATAGCGCAGATATACATTTAGTTCATAAATATAAACCCAGTGATGCTACTACAAATCCTTCTATTATTTTAAATAATGTGTTATCTAATAAATATAATAATATTATTGAAAAGTCTATTTTGTATTCAAAAAAATTAGGCGGATCTTTAGAAAAAAAAGTAATTAATGCATTAGATATGATATCAGTTAGATTTGGTTGTGAAATATTAAAATTTATACCAGGATATATATCTACAGAAATAGATGCAGAATTATCATTTAATACAGATTTATGTATCCAAAAATCTATAAAAATTATTAAGTTATATAATATTTTAGGGGTAGATAAATCACGTATATTAATAAAATTAGCTGCTACTTGGGAGGGAATTCAGGCTGCTAAATATTTAAGAAAAATAGGTATTCTTTGTAATTTAACTTTACTATTTTCTTTTGCGCAAGCACAAGCATGTGCTGATGCTAAGGTTTTTTTAATTTCACCTTTTGTGGGACGAATTTATGATTGGTATTCTAAAAATCAAAATAATAATGACCCGTATATAGCTAGTAAAGATCCTGGGGTTATTGCTATAAAAAATATTTTTTACCATTATAAAAAATTTGGATATAAAACTATTATTATGGGTGCTAGCTTTCGAAAAATTGAACAAATTATAGAGTTAGCTGGATGTGATAAATTAACTATCTCTCCTATATTATTAGATCAATTAAAAAAATGTACAATTCAAATAAATAGAAAATTAAATTATCAATTGAATAATAATGTTATAACTAAACCTAATGCATTATCAGAATCAGAATTTCGTTGGTTACATAATAAAAATCTTATGGCTGTTGAGAAGTTGGCAGAAGGAATTAACCAATTTTATTTAGATAAAAAAATTAGCAATTTTTTTATCAAAAAAAATATAATACTTGAATCACGAAAAAAAATATATATATGATAGATATTTTCTAAATAATTTTTAAGGGCTTATATATGGTATGTCGAAAACAATTATCTAATGCAATACGAATATTAAGTATTGATGCAATTCAACGAGCGCAATCAGGCCATCCTGGAGCACCAATGGGTATGGCAGATATTGCTGAAGTTCTTTGGCGTGATTTTTTAAAACACAATCCAATAAATCCTTCATGGCCTAATCGGGATCGTTTTATTTTATCAAATGGTCATGCATCTATGTTGTTATATAGTTTATTACATTTATCTGGATACAATGTTACTATAGAAGATATTAAAAAATTTAGACAGTGTCATTCGAAAACCCCGGGTCACCCTGAAATACATTGTACGCCGGGCGTTGAAATTACTACAGGTCCATTAGGGCAAGGATTATCTTCTGGAATTGGTATGGCTATTGCAGAAAAAATATTATCGACATATTTTAATAGAAAGAATTTTAATATTGTTGATCACTATACATGGATTTTTGTAGGAGATGGATGTTTAATGGAGGGAATTTCTCATGAATCCTGTTCTTTAGCGGGAACATTGAATTTAGGAAAATTAATTGTTTTTTATGATAAAAATGGAATTTCAATTGATGGAAATGTATCAAATTGGTTTACTGATGATACAGTTAAACGGTTTCAATCATATAATTGGCAAGTTATTGAAATTAATGGTCATAATTCTAAAGAAATTTCAAATGCAATTAACCAATCTAAAGAAAATCTGTTGCAACCATCGATTATTATATGTAATACAACAATTGGTTTTGGGTCTCCTAATAAATCAGGAAAATCTATCGCGCATGGCGCTCCTTTAGGAGAACATGAAATATTGTTAACGCGTAAAAAATTAAACTGGTTATATCCTGCATTTTTTATTCCAGATGAAATATATAATGCTTGGGATGGAAAAATAAAAGGAGCAGAACATGAAAAAAATTGGAATAAAATGTTTAAAAAGTATTCAATTATATATTCGGATTTAGCAAAAGAATATACACGTCGGTTAAAGGGTATTTTACCTTCTTGTTTAGATTTAGAAATAAAACGATTTTTAACTGTATTACAAAAACCATTAAATAATATTTCAACAAGACAGGCATCAAAAAATACAATTGAAATGTTAGGTAAGATTGTTCCAGAATTATTAGGAGGATCAGCAGACTTAGCGCCTAGTAATTTAACTATGTGGTCAGGCTCGCAATCTATTAAAGATAGTTTTTCTGGAAATTATATTCATTATGGTGTTCGTGAATTTGGGATGACATCAATTGCTAATGGTATATTTCATTATGGACTATTTATTCCGTATTCTGCTACTTTTTTAGTATTTGTAGATTATGCTCGTAATGCCGTTCGTATGGCTGCTTTAATGAGAACACAACATATTTTTATTTATACGCATGATTCTATTGGGGTAGGAGAAGATGGACCGACGCATCAACCGGTTGAACATATTGTTAGTTTGCGGAATACTCCTAATTTGAGTGTTTGGAGGCCATGTGATGCTCTTGAAACGGCGGTATCTTGGCATATTGCTTTACAAAGAAAAGCAGGTCCTACTGCATTAATTTTATCACGACAAAATATTCCTCAATTTTTTCGTACATCAGAGCAAATAAAAAATATTTATAGAGGAGGTTATATTATTAAAGAATTTGGGAAAAAAATTGATCTTATTATTATAGCAACGGGTTCTGAAGTACAATTAGCCATGAATGTTGCAAAAAAATTATATAAAGATCATTATAGCATTCGTGTCATATCTATGGTTTCTACTGATTATTTCGATAATCAACCGTTAGAATATCGAGAATCAATATTACCTAAAAGTATTGTAAAAAGAGTATCTATTGAAGCAGGATTAACAAATTATTGGTATAAATATGTAGGAGATAAACATGGATTAAGATTTGGTATTGATACTTTTGGAGAATCAGGTGCTAGCCAGGATTTATTTAATTTATTTGGATTAACAGAAGATAAAATATTATTACATATAAAAAATTATATTTTAAATACGTAATAAGTGGATTTAAATGATAAACTTTCTATTTTAATGTAGATTAAATATCATATGTATTTATAATGTACAAATATAAGTATATAAAGGACATGTTATTATATGCATTCTTCAACTTTAAAGCTTGCGCAAGAATTAATTAATATTCCATCGATTAGTCCAAATGATTTAGGTTGTCAGGATATTTTAATTCAAAGATTATTAAGATGCGGTTTTACGGTCGAATTAATCAATTTAAAAGATACTAAAAATTTTTGGGCATGGAAGGGGGTCGGGGGAAAAACATTAAGTTTTGCGGGACATACAGATGTTGTTCCAGCTGGATCAATTAAAAAATGGAATTTTCCTCCGTTTTGCGCTACCATAAAAGATGGATTTTTATTTGGTAGAGGGGCAGCGGATATGAAGGGAGCTTTATCTGCTATGGTAGTTGCTGTTGAAAAATTTTTAATAAAAAAACCAATTTATTCAGGTCGTATATCATTTTTAATCACTTCAGATGAAGAATCCTCTGGTAAATATGGAACTAAACATGTGGTATCAGTTTTAAAAAATAGAAAAGAATTAATAGATTACTGTATTATTGGTGAACCGACTAGTGAATATGTATTAGGTGATTGTATTAAAAATGGTCGTCGTGGTTCTATGAGTGCTAAATTAACTATTTATGGTGTACAAGGTCATATCGCATACCCACATTTAGCTATAAATCCTATTCATCAATCATTACCTTTCTTATCTGAACTATCCAAGTTATCTTTAGATCATGGAAATAGTTTTTTTTTACCATCGCAAATACAAATATCTAATATCCAAATAAGTAAAAAATATTCTAGTAATATGATTCCCGGATCTTTAAATATAGAGTTTAATATACGTTTCAATGGTATATTAATAGATCAAAAAATTCAGGAAATTATTTTAGAATTACTAAAAAAATATTTATTAAATTATTCCATAAAATGGACTATACATGCTCAACCTTTTTATTCGAATACAAATTTTTTAAGTAAAATTGTTTCTGAAAGTATATTTTTTAATAATAATATTATACCAAATGTTAATACCTCTGGTGGAACTTCTGATGGCCGTTTTATATGTAATATTGCAAATGAAATAATAGAGTTAGGGTTAGAAAATTGTACAATTCATAAAATCAATGAATGTATTAGTATAAAAAATTTACATTTATTACAAAAAATATATGAGCGAATTTTAGATAATATATTTAGATAACAAATATATTATATTTATATATAGTTATTATATTAATTAATTATATTAATAGTAAAAAAAGTTTTAAATTGTATTTATGCAATGATAAATGAATTTTTTCATCATTGCATAAGATGCGTTTTCTAAAGTTTTTTTAGTCCAAATATATCGATAGCTTTTTGAAGATTCTTTTTATTTTTATTTAACAATGGAGTTAATGGTAATCTAACTATATCTGTTTCAATTAAATTAAGATATTTAGCGGCCCATTTTATTGGAATAGGATTAGGTTCTTGAAAAAGAAGGTTGTTTATTTCTCTGATTTTTTTTTTCTTTTAAACGCGCTTTTACAAAATTTCCTTGTAACGCTAAGTCAAATATTTTTTTCATATATTTTGCTGCAATATTTGCAGTAACAGAAATTATACCATGTCCGCCTAACTGCATAAAATCTAATGCTGTTTTATCATCTCCGCTAATTAGAAGAAAATCTTTTTGAATTAATGTTTTTAATTGGCTAACTCTAGATAAATCTCCGGTTGCATCTTTTATTCCGATAATATTATGAAATTTTGATAGTCTTGCGATAGTTTCAGGTAATAAATCGCATCCAGTTCGACTTGGAACATTATATAATATCTGTGGTAATTCTGTAGCTTCTGAAATTGCTTGAAAGTGAAGATATAACCCTTCTTGTGTTGGACGATTATAATATGGAGTAACATTTAAACATCCAGAAATTCCAGATTTTTCAAATTTTTTAGTCAGTAGAATACTTTCAGATGTAGAATTAGATCCGGTTCCAGCAATAATTGGAATTTTTCCATCTGCTATTTCTAAAGTAGTCATAATTACGTTAATATGTTCATCTTTATTTAATGTAGCTGATTCTCCAGTGGTACCCACTGAAATAATAGCAGTGGTATTATTTTTAATATGATAATCAATTAAATTTTTTAAACTTTTTTTACAAAGATTTCCTTGTATATCCATAGGGGTAATTAAAGCTACCATACTACCTTTAAACATTTTTTATTCCTTATAAATATAATATTTTTTTATATTTTTATTTTTGTTATATTATTATTTATTTTGTTTTTTTAAATTTTTATTTTTCTTGAATGAACTTTAAAATAATAATATTAGTAAGAATATATATTTATTTTATATATTTTTATGTATAGTAGATTTTATAAATTTTTATTTTTTATTATTAATTTATGGTTTTTTATATATTAATTTCTTTTTATATTTAGCATGAATATTATATAGGTAGGTATATTTTTGATTTTTTTTAATAATTAAATATTCATAATAATGATAAAATAATTTTTTATTATATATACAATTTATTATTTTTCTTATTTTATCTTGGAATGTTTATTAAAGTATTACATTGAGCGCGATGTCTTAGTATATGATCCATTAAAATAATGGCTAACATAGCTTCAGCAATAGGTACCGCCCTAATTCCTACGCAAGGATCGTGTCTTCCTTTAGTTATAATAGATGTTTCTATACCTTTTTTTGTAATTGTTTTTCCCGGAATTTTTATACTAGAAGTTGGTTTAAAAGCGGCTTTTACAATAATATCGTTTCCATTACTGATGCCACCTAAAATTCCTCCAGAATGATTACTAGAAAATCCGTTTTTATACATTTCATCTCTATGTAAACTTCCTAGTTGTTGTGCAACATCAGTTCCATCTCCGATTTCTATAGATTTTGATGCATTTATGCTCATTATTGCATGAGCAATATCTGCGTCTAATCTATCAAATACAGGTTCTCCTAATCCAATTGGTATATTTTGCGCGATAATGATAATTTTTGCACCAATTGAATCGCCATTTTTTTTTAATGTTTTTATTTTTTGACTTAATTGTATTATTTTATTTGGATTACTACAAAAGAAAGGATTTTTTTCAATTTCTTTCCATGATTTAAAGGGACAATAGATATCTCCCATTTGTGATAGATATCCTCTGATTTTGATTCCATATATATAATTTAAATATTTTTTTGCAATTGCACCAGCTGCTACACGTATTGCTGTTTCTCGTGCAGAAGCGCGTCCTCCGCCTCTATAATCTCTAATCCCATATTTTTTTTCGTATGTATAATCAGCATGATTAGGGCGATATATATTTTTTATTTCAGAATAATCTTTTGAACGTATGTCAGTATTAAGAATCGTAATACCAATACTTGTTCCAGTAGTATATCCATTAAAAGTTCCTGAAAAAATATTAACTTTATCTTCTTCTCGTCTTTTTGTTGTATATTTTGAAAAACCTGGTTTTCTTCGATTTAAATCATTTTGTAAATCAATTTCAGACAATGGAAATTTTGGTGGCATACCATCAATAATGCCTGCCAACATTGAACCATGTGATTCGCCGCACGTTGTTACACGAAATAGTTTACCGATTGTATTTCCTGCCATATTTTCCTCTTTTTTATTAAAATATACGATATTTTTTTTAGTTATATTATTTATAAAACTATTATAATATTTTCATGAATGAAAATAAATTAATAATTATATATTTTTAAAAAAAAATAATTCTTTCTTTATAAGATTATTTTGGATGATGTAAGATGATATAAAGAATTAATTAAGAAAAATTTTTATATTAGTTTTTTATAACATAAAAAATTATTAACTTATTTTATAAAATATTTATATTAAGAAATAAATATATAATTTAATGTATTTATTATATTTAATTAATAATTATTATGGTAAATTTAGTAATGAAAAAAAAAATAAAATCTCCTTTAAAGAAAAAGAGTTTTTTCTTTATCATATGAGAGGAGTAAAAAAGATAAAACAAGATAGAGTTTATCATAGACCTATATATGGTAAAAAAAAATTACAATGGTATACCAGGCATATTATAGAGCAAGACGGACATAGCTTTTATTTCAAAAATCTTACTTTTGAAAAACCTTTTTTTATACGAGAAGATCCTATATTTTTTATACGAAAATTGAATTGTAATATTGATATTAAAAAACTAAAAAATGGTGAATATATACCAGAAATTATTTTAGATTTACATGGCGTAAATTTATATGAAGCAGAAAAAGAATTAGGAAAACTTATTACAATATGTCATCAAGAAAATATTATTTGCGCTAGTATTATTCATGGATATGGAAAAAGGATATTAAAAAATCAAATTCCTTTTTGGTTAATACAACATCCTGATGTCATAGCATTTCATCAGGCTCCTAAAACTTTTGGATATGATGCTGCTATTTTTATTTTTTTACAAAAAAAATAATTCTTATTTTTTTAATTAAAATTGTTATTAAAATAACGATATAGTTTTGTATTAATTTTAAAAAATTTAATTGTTATATTTTATTTTATTATTTTTTTAATATTTATGTATTGAATATATTTTGATTTTTTTTTAATTAAATAAAAATTTTTATATATAAATAAATATTATAAATTTTTTTATTTAATTAAATATAAATTCGAATATTCATTTTAATAATATAAATATATAAAAAATAATAATTTTTTTTGTTTTATCTTTTTTTATAAAAAATAAATTTTTATAATATATTATGATAATATCATATAGTTATATTAATAAAGGATTTTATTTATGTTAAGTAAAAATCGTTTGCGTTTGGCGATACAAAAATCAGGTCGTTTAAGTCGTGATTCACAGAATTTATTAAAAAAATGTGGTATAAAAATTAATTTACAAAAATCTAGCTTAATGGCTTTTGCTGAAAATATGCCAATTGATATTATGTTAGTAAGAGATGATGATATACCTGGATTAATTATGGATGGAGTAGTAGAATTAGGAATTGTAGGTATAAATGTTTTAGAGGAAGAAAAATTAGCAAGAAAATTTTTAGGAACAGCTGCGCAGTCATATAAAATTTTACAAAATTTAGATTTTGGTTTATGTAGATTATCTTTAGCAGTACCTATGGATACGGAATACTTAAATGTTTTTTGCTTAAAAAATGCGCGAATTGCTACTTCGTATCCTCATTTATTAAAAAAATATTTTGATAAAAAAGTATTTTTTTTTAAACCATTTGTTTTAAATGGGTCAGTTGAAGTAGCATCTAATGCTGGATTAGCAGATGCTATTTGCGATCTTGTATCAACGGGAGCAACATTGGAAGCTAATGGATTAAAAGAAGTGGAAGTAATTTATCGATCTAGTGCGTGTTTAGTATCTCAAAATATGAACAATATTCCATTATTTAAGTATCAATTAATTAAAAAATTATTAACACGTATTCAGGGAGTAATTAAAGCTAGAGAATCTAAATATATAATGTTACATGCTCCTCGCGAAAAATTAGAAAAAGTGATTGGTTTATTAAAGGGAGCTGAACGACCTACTGTTTTAGAATTAGTTGGAGATAATAGTAAAGTAGTATTACATATGGTGAGTAGTGAAACAGTATTTTGGGAAACTATGGAAAAATTAAAGAAATTAGGAGCTAGTTCTATATTGGTTTTACCAATTGAAAAAATGATGGAATAAAAATAATTATGTATAAAATAAGTAAAAATATTTTTAACTGGGATAATATGAGTATTATTGAAAAAATAAATATTATTACGTCCGTTAATAATAAAAAATGTGAAATTCAAAATAAAGTTTTTAAAATTTTAAAAGATGTTGAAAAACATGGTGATGTTGCTTTAAAGAAGTATACTTTAAAATTCGATAAAATAAAATTAAACGATTTTTTTGTTTCACGGAAAAGACTAAAAAAATCTTCTTTGTTAGTTAAAAATGATTTTAAAAAAGCTATATTAATGTCATTTAATAATATCCAAAAATTTCATAAATTGCAGAAAATTAAAGATATCGATGTAAATATATCTTCAGGAATTAGATGTCAACGCATTACAACTCCTATAGATTCTATAGGATTATATATTCCCGGTGGCATTACTCCTCTCATTTCAACAGTATTAATGTTATCAATTCCCGCTAAAATAGCAGGATGTTCTAACATTGTTTTATGCTCTCCTCCTCCAATTAAAAATGAGATGCTATATGCTGCTAAAATATGTGGTATTAAAAAAATTTTACAATTAGGTGGGGCGCAAGCAATTGCAGCTTTAGCTTTTGGAACTAATACAATACATAAAGTAAATAAGATTTTTGGACCCGGTAATGCGTTTGTTACAGAAGCTAAAATACAAGCACGTGAGTTAGTTTCTGGTTTATCTATTGATATGCCAGCTGGCCCTTCAGAAGTCTTAATTATAGCAGATGAATTTTCGAATCCTGAATTTATTGCTGCTGATTTATTAGCACAAGCAGAACACGATTATAATTCTCAAGTTATGTTATTAACTTCACATAAGAATCTTGCTTATGATGTGTTATTTTATTTAAATAAGCAAATAAAAAATTTATCCAGAAAAGAATATATAATTAGTTCATGGAAAAATAGTAAAATTATAGTTACTTCTTCTCTTGAAGAATCATTTAATATTTCTAATCAATATGCACCGGAACATTTAATATTACACCTTCAAAACGCTAGAAAATATTTATCTCAGATAAAAAATGCAGGTTCTATTTTTATAGGATCTTGGACTCCGGAGTCAGCAGGTGATTATATTACAGGTACTAATCATGTGCTACCTACGTATGGATATGCAAAAACTTATTCTGGTTTAAGTGTTTTAGATTTTCAAAAATTAATAACTGTACAAGAAATTAGTAAAATATCTTTAAAAGATTTAGCTAATAATATTTCTATATTGTCAAAAGCAGAAGGTTTGGATGCGCATGATTATGCAGTTTCTGTTAGAATGAATTCATGGAAATTTAAATAATTAATAATATTAAAGGTTTGTATGAAAAAATTAGTACCTAATCATATACGTAACTTAATACCATATCAATCCGCTAGATGTATTAAGTCAAGCGGTCATGTGTGGTTGAATGCTAATGAGTTACCATTTATTAATGATAATATTTATAAATTTAATAATAATTTAAATCGATATCCTGAACCTCAGCCTAAAATTTTATTACAAAAATATTCATATTTTTTAAATATTAGTCCAAAAAATATTTTAGTTACTAGAGGTTCAGATGAAGGTATTGAATTACTTCTCCGAACGTTTTGTGTTTCAAAAATAGATAAAATTATGATTTTTCCACCAACGTATGATATGTATGAAGTTAGTGCAAATATTTTTGGTATTGATGTTATAAAAATTAATAGTTTATCTAATTTTCAATTAAACATAGCAGAAATTCAAAACAATTTATCTTATGTAAAAATTATTTATTTATGTAATCCAAATAACCCGACAGGAAATTTAATATCTAAAAAAGATATTTATTCAATTTTAAATATACTTAATGGTAAAATTTTGCTAGTAATTGATGAAGCATATATTGAATTTTCTGAATCTTCTAGTATGGCAAAAGAATTATATAAATATTCTAATCTTGTAATTTTAAGAACTTTATCAAAAGCTTTTGGTTTAGCGGGATTAAGATGCGGTTTTATACTTGCGGGTACAAAAATAATAAAATATTTAAAAAAAGTAATCGCTCCTTATCCTATTGCAATTCCCGTTTCGGATATTGTAAGTGAAGCATTAAGTACTAAAAATATTATGTTTATGAGAAATAATATTAATAAAATTATTAGTTATAAATTATGGTGTATGAATAAATTAAAAAAATTTTTATTTGTAGAAAAAGTTTTTTTAAGTAGTACGAATTTTATATTAATTAAATGTTATTCATCAGAAAAAATATTTAAATATTTAGAAGAAAATGGCATTATAGTAAGAAATCAATCGCATAAATTACATTTAAAAAATTGTTTAAGAATATCGATAGGAAAAAAAAATGAATGTGATCAATTGATTAATTTATTATCTATGGTAGAGGAAAAACATAATTAATATAATGAAAAAGTTTATTTTTATTGATCGGGATGGAACGTTAATAAAAGAACCTAAAAATTATCAAATCGATTGTATAAGTAAATTGTTTTTTGAACCAAATGTAATTATATCATTGTCAAAATTACTTCGTTTTGGGTATAAATTAATATTAATTACTAATCAAGATGGTTTAGGTAGCGCTAGTTTTTCTATAAAACATTTTAGCTTTGTACAAAAATTTATGTTACAAATTTTTGCTTCACAAGGTATTCTTTTTGAGAGTATTTTAATATGTCCTCATTTTGAAAAGGATAATTGTAAATGTCGTAAACCAAATATAGAATTAGTTAGATATTGGGTTCATAATAATATTATGGATAGAAAGAATAGTTATGTAATTGGCGATAGAAAAACAGACATACAATTAGCAAAAAACATGGGGATTCGTAGTTTTTTGTATAACGCTAAATTATTATCTTGGGAACATATAACTAATATATTAACAACACAAAATCGTTCAGCAGTTGTATTGCGTAAGACAAATGAAACAAAAATTTATATTAAAATTAATTTAGATTGTCCAATAAAAAATTATATTAATACTGGTATAGAATTTTTAAATCATATGCTTGATCAATTAAGAGTACATAGTGGAATATATTTACATATTGATGTAACAGGAGATTTAAAGATCGATGATCATCATACTATTGAAGATATTGGTATTGCGTTAGGGTTAGCGTTAAAAAAAGCTTTAGGTAATAAATTTGGAATATCGCGGTATGGTTTTACTTTACCTATGGATGAAAGTTTATCTTCCTGTGTTTTAGATTTATCGGGACGTATTTCATGTTTTTTTAAAGTAAATTTTAAATATCAATTTATTGGAGATTTAAATTCTTGTATGATTAAACATTTTTTTCATTCTTTAGCACAATCTATGCAAATTTCGTTACATATATATGCTAAAGGAAAAAAATGATCATCATTGCGCAGAAAGTATATTTAAATCCTTTGGACGTACTTTAAAGCAAGCTATTCGTATACAAGATAAAAAGTTACCGACATCAAAAGGTTTATTATAATGTCAATTGTTATTGTTAATACAAGCTGTGCAAATTTATTTTCATTGCAAGTAGCAATTAAACGACTAGGTTATAATGCTTTAATTAGTGATCATATACAGGATATTGTCAATGCTGAAAAGGTTTTTTTTCCCGGCGTGGGATCAGCAAAATCAGTTATGAGGGTATTAAAAAATAAAAATTTAATTAATATAATTCGTAAATTGACTCAACCGGTTTTAGGAATTTGTTTAGGTATGCAATTATTTTCAAGAACAAGTGCAGAAAGTAATCATTGTAAAATGTTAAAAATTATACCGGATATTACAATTAAATTAAATAGTAAAGAATATTCATTACCACATATTGGTTGGAATCAAGTATATTATACTAAAAATAATATTTTATTTAAAAAAATCAATCCTGGGACAAGATTTTATTTTTTACATAGTTATTGTATATATATTAGTCAATATACTATAGCATTTACAGAACATGGATCATGTTTTAGTTCTGCTATACAAAAAAATAATTTTTTTGGCGTTCAATTTCATCCAGAAAAATCTGGAACAAACGGTTTGCAATTATTAAAAAATTTTTTAGAGATTTAAAATATGATTATTCCATCGTTAGATTATATTCAAGATACTATTGTGAGGTTATATCAAGGTAATTATAATCAAAAAACATTATATAAGTATCAAATCATTAAAAAAATACATCAATATATTGATGAAGGAGCAAAACAAATTCATTTAGTAGATTTATGTGGCTGTAAAAACCCTTTAGATAGAAAAAAAGATATAAAAAATATTTTATCAATTAATAAAAAAACAATTTTTCAAGTTGGAGGGGGGATAAGGTCTACTGATGATTTAAAAAGTTTGTTTTTAAATGGTGTATCTAAAGTTGTTTTAGGTACTGTTTCTATTATAAAACCAGAAAAATTAAAAAAATGGTTAAAATTTTTTAATAGCAACAATATTATTTTGGCAATTGATGTAAAAATAAATTCAAATAATCAAAATAAAGTCGCTATAAATGGATGGAAGGAAATTACAAATATTACATTAGAACAATTAATTAATACTTTTTTACCATATGGATTAAAACATGTTTTATGTACCGATATATCTCGTGATGGAACATTTTTTGGTCCTAATTTTCATTTATATGATTATTTAGTACAGACGTTTCCTACTATATCTTTTCAAGCATCAGGCGGCATAAGTGAACTTAATGATATTAAAATTAAAAAAATAGGTGTAAAAAATATAATAATTGGAAAAGCATTGTTAGATAAAAAATTTACCTTGCCGGAGGCAATACAATGTTGGCAAAGCGTATAATAGCATGTTTAGATATCAAAGATGGATATGTAGTTAAAGGAATGCAATTTAAAAAACACAGAATAATTGGTGATATAATTAAGTTAGCAGAATTTTATTCTAATGAAGGTATAGATGAATTAGTTTTGTATGATATCGAAGCATCTTCTTATAATCGTGTTGTTAATAAAAATTGGGTTTCAAAAATTGCAGAGGTAATTAATATACCTTTTTCTGTTGCAGGGGGTATTAATTCTATACAAGAAGCAGCAGAAATATTAAAATTAGGTGCTGATAAAATTTCTATTAATTCTCCCGCTCTGCTTGATCCTTTTTTTATTAGTCGTTTAGCTGATCGTTTTGGTTCACAATGTGTAGTTATAGGAGTGGATTCTTGGTTCGATAAAACTACAGGAAAATATGGAGTTTTTCAGTATACTGGAAATTTAAAAAAAATTTGTCAAACTCCATGGAAGACTTTAGATTGGATTAAAGAAATTCAATCTTTAGGGGCAGGAGAAATTGTTTTAAATACTATGAATACTGATGGTATGAAAAGTGGATATGACATTAATCAATTGTTACAAATACAAGAAGTATGTAAAATACCATTAATAGCATCTGGTGGTGCAGGTACTATGCAAGATTTTTTGTCTGTTTTTCAAAAAACTCGAGTAGATGGTGCGTTAGCTGCTTCAGTATTTCATAATAAAATAATATCTATTAATATTTTAAAAGATTTTTTAATAAAAAATGGAGTGGAAATTAGGAAATGTTTGTTGACAAAAATATAGATAAATTAGATTGGAAAAAAACAGATTATATGATGCCTGTTATTGCTCAGAATTATTTATCTGGCGAAATATTAATGCATGGATATATGAATAAAAAAGCATTATTATACACAATAAAAAAAAAATTATTGACATTTTTTTCAAGAACTAAAAAACGATTATGGACTAAAGGGGAACTATCTAAAAATTTTTTACATGTTATTAGTATAAGTTTGGATTGTGATCATGATACCATTTTAGTGTTAGTAAAATCTATTGGTAATACATGCCATTTAAATCGTATTAGTTGTTTTAATTATTCTTTTTTTAGTTATTTATTTTTATATAAATTAGATAATATTATTGAATATAAAAAACATGATACATTAGAAAATTCTTATACAAAAAAATTATATTCTTCTGGAACAGCCAGAATTGCACAAAAAGTTGGAGAAGAGGCAATAGAAACAGTTTTAGCTGCATTAGAAAAAGATTCTATTAATCTAATTAATGAAGCTTCGGATTTAATTTTTCATCTTCTTGTGTTATTACATAATCGTAACTTATGTTTTAATGATATCATTAAAAATTTAAAAAATCGTATGAAGAATTAAAATTTTTTTATTTATTTTTATATAAAAAATAATTTTAATATAAATTTAAATTTTAATCAATGTATATTTAATTGTTTTAGAATTTTTTTTTGAATTTTTTTATTAATTTTTTTTAAAATATTGATTAATTAATAAATAAGGGTTTTTATATGTTAAAAAATGATATTGGTGTAATTGGTATGGGTGTTATGGGAAAAAATTTAGCTCATAATATTGCAAATCATGGTTATCAGGTTTCTGTTTTTAATCGTTCTAACAATAGTACGATTAACACGTTAGTTCAAAATCCTATTACAGGACTGTTCCCTTTTTTTTCTTTAAAAGAATTTATTTTTTCTTTGAAAAAACCTCGCTGTATTTTATTCATGATTAAGGCAGGTTCTCCGGTTGATGAACTAATTTTATTAATAAAACCATATTTGGAACATGATGATTTAATTATAGATGGAGGAAATTCTTTTTTTAAAGATACAATATTACGTTGTAAAATGTTAAAAAAAAGTAGAATTCTCTTTCTTGGCGCAGGAATTTCTGGGGGTGAAGAAGGAGCTTTAAATGGTCCTGCAATTATGCCAGGTGGTACCGAGGAAGCTTATAAAAGAGTGTCATGTATTTTTAAAGATATTTCGGCAAAATATAAAGGAGAATCATGTGTTGAATATATCGGTCCTAATGGATCAGGACATTACGTTAAAATGGTACACAATGGGATTGAATATAGTGATATGGAATTAATTGCGGAATCATATTTTCTATTAAAAAAATTACTTGGTGTGAATAATCAAGAAATGTCCGATATTTTTTGTATTTGGAATACTGGTGAATTATCTAGTTATTTAATTGAGATAACTGGTCATATTTTATCTAAAAAAAATTCTCAAGGAATATATGAATTAGATAGAATTTTAGATGAAGCATCGCAAAAAGGTACGGGTATGTGGACTGCTCAAAGTGCATTAGAATTACATACCCCACTTTCTGTAATTACTGAATCTGTCTTTATAAGATACTTATCAGCTTTGCGTGCTCAACGTTTCATTGCATCAACAGTGTTAAAAGGGCCTGATTGTGTATTGATAGATAGTAATAATAAAAAAGAATTTATTGAAGATATACGAAAAGCATTATTTTTAGGTAAAATTATTTCATATGCTCAAGGATTTAATCAAATGAAAGAAGCATCTCAAAAATATTTATGGAATTTAAATTTTTCTAATATTGCAAAAATTTTTCGAGCGGGTTGTATTATTCGTGCTAATTTTTTAAATGATATAATGACTTCTTTTTCTAAAAATAATGATGTTATAAATCTTTTATTAACTCCGTATTTTCAAGATGTTATTAATTTATATCAACAATCATTACGCCGTGTTATTATTACTGCAACAAAAAATGGAATTGCAGTTCCAGTTTTTTCATCCGCTTTATCTTATTATGATTCATATCGTACAGTAAATTCATCAGCTAATTTAATTCAAGCGCAAAGAGATTATTTTGGTTCTCATACATATAAGAGAATTGATGAAAAAGGTTCTTTTCACACCGATTGGATACATTAATTTTTTTACATAATTCGTAGAGATGTGATTGTAGATAACATCTCTACATTTTACTGCTCAATAATATAGTAATATAATTGTAAATTATTAGGTTATTATGGAAAATTCTAAAATAAAAATGTTAGTCACTTGTGCTTTTCCTTATGCTAATGGAACCCTACATTTAGGACATATATTAGAACAAGTACAAGCAGATATTTGGGTTCGTTATTATCGAATGAGAAAACATCAGGTAACTTTTATTTGTTCAGATGATTCACATGGCACTGCGATTGTTTTACATGCTAAAAAATTAGGTATTCATCCTAAGAAATTAATTTCTTTAATGAAAATAAAACATCAAAAAATTTTATCTAAATTTTCTATTTCACATGATTATTATTCTACTACAGATAGTGCACAAAATAAGTATTTATGTCGCGATATATATCAAACTTTAAAAGAAAAAAAATTAATTTTTAAAAAAATGATACCACAATTATATGATGTATCGATGAAAATGTTTTTATCAGATCGTTTAGTAAAAGGAATATGTCCGATATGTTCAAAAAACAATCAATATGGTGATCATTGTGAATTTTGTGGCTCAACTTATAATGCAATTCAATTAAAATATCCTAAATCAATATTATCCAATACTCAACCGATCATTAAAAGTTCAAAACATTTATTTTTAAAATTATCGCATTTTTCAAATTTTCTAAAAAATTGGATTAATTCTGGTTCCTTACAGTTGCCGGTTTTAAATAAAATCAAGGAATGGCTAATTATAGGATTACATGATTGGAATATATCGCGTGATAAACCTTATTTTGGTTTTAAAGTTCCTGGAATTATTGATAAATATTTTTATGTTTGGTGGGATGCACCTATTGGGTATATTAGTTGTATTAAAGAACTTAGTTTATTACATAAACGTTTTTCTGTAGATTGTTTCTGGAAAAAAAATTCAAATGTTCTTATATATCATTTTATAGGTAAGGATATCATTTATTTTCATAGTTTGTTTTGGCCGGCTATTTTAGAAGGTGCAGGATATCGTCAGCCTAATAAAATATTTGCACATGGTTATTTAACTATTAACGGAAATAAATTATCTAAATCTAAGGGAATCATGATTTCTGCAAATCAATGGTTAAATTTTTTTGATTCTGATTCATTACGTTATTATTTTGCCTCAAAGTTATCTGATTCTATAGATGATATAGAAATGAATTTAAATGATTATTTATTTAAAATTAATTCGGATCTTGTAAATAATATTATTAATTTAGCATCTCGCAGCGCTAGTTTCTTAAAAAAATATTTTTCTAATACATTATCTGATGTTATTATAAAACCAAAATTATATTTATTATATTATAATTCTATTCAAGAAATAGAATTTTTTTTCGAAAAAAGACAATTTCAAAAAATTATTAAAAAAATTCAGATGTTATCTGATATTGCTAACCAATACATTACAAAAGAAAAACCGTGGTTATTAATTAAAAATTTTAATACAAAAAAAAGGTGCATAATATATGTTCTATGGGTATTAATTTCTTTAGAATTTTAATGACCTTTTTAAAACCTATTATTCCAAAAATAGCTAAAAATGCTGAAAAATTTTTAAATATATCATTATCCTGGAATAATATTAAAAGTCCATTACTCAATCATAAAATAAATAATTTTTTTAGTTTATATAGACGAATTCAAAAATTAGATCTTGTAAATTTTTTAAAAACAATAAGTTAACTTATATTTTAAATAGGTTGTATCCATACAACATTTATGTATTTTGTTTTTAAATTTTTATTACTATGAATTGTATAAATTCCAAGAATACTGATTAAATGATGATTATAAAATAATAATGGAATTTTACTTCTATACCAAGGTGGAATTTTGTTTTTTTGCCATATATTTTTTATTTTTTTTTTTTGTTTTTTTATTATTAAGATAAATATTATTACAAGTTTGAAAGTTTACACTAACTATTTCATTAGTTTTAGGATAAGGTATTTTATTTCCATGTTTATGTTTTTTTAATCCGATTAAAAAACCTAAATTTTCTGGTAATTTTATAGGAAAAAATAGATTTTTCCAAATTAAATTATTTTTTTTTATATCTTTTTTATGTTCTATACAATATAGAGAAAAATGATATTTATAAATTATATATTGATGAAATATTATTTTTTTATTTTTTTTATCGTCTTGCGGAATAATTTCGTTCTTGATTCGATATAATATATTAAAATTTGGAAATATTTTACTTTCATGAAATAACCATAACTTTAATAAGGAATATTGTAAATGATTTAATATATTTTTAAATTTTAAAATATATAATCTACCATCTATAAACATGTTATTTAACAGATATTTTTTAATTAAAAAATCTAGCACTTCTCTTTCCTTAGAGAGTATTTCTATGCTTATAGCGCAGTTTTTTAAAAAATATGGCCAATGTACATCTAGTGTATTTAATATTTTATATCGAATAAAATTTCGATCATATGTGATGTCTTTATTCGTTTTATCTTCAATCCATTTTAATTTTTTTTTTTTAGCCCAAGAAATAATTTGTTTTTTATTATAATTCAATAAAGGACGTACAACATGTACGTTATGTATGATGTTTGAAAACTTAATACCTGAAAGTCCAGATATACCCCGACGTCTTTTGAATGATAAAAAAATATTTTCACATTGATCATTAAGGTGGTGTGCTGTTAGAAGAATTTCATTCTTTAATAAAAATTTTTTAAATATTTTGTATCTTTTATTTCTAAAATACTGTTCAGGTCCATCAAGATATTTTGTTTGTTTTGGGATATCTGTTATTATAAGTGGAATTTGATGTTTTTTACATATTTTAGAACAATATTCCTCGGCTCTTTTAGAATTTTTATTTAAATTATGATTAATATGGATAGCTCTAATATTTATTTTTTTATATTTTTTCTTCCATTTCAATAATTGAAATAATAAAACTACTGAATCAATGCCTCCACTTAAAGCAATTAGAAAAAGTGTATTTTCTGGATATTTTATAAATAGATTTTTAATCAATTGAGATCTCTAAAATTTTTATATTTTTAAATGTTGTTAAGAAAGTTTTTGCGTTCGAGTGGATTTGAACCGCTAACCTTTATCATGTCATGATAATACTCTAACCAATTGAGCTACGAACGCATTTTAATTGTATAATAAATACAAATAGATTTTTTATCAAGAAAAACTTTATATGTAACATATATTTTTTAATATTTTTTATAAAATAGTTTTTATTATATATAATAAAAATTATACAATATTTAATTATTTTTATTAATACTTTTTATATAATTTATTAATATATGAACAATGTTATTCGAAGGTTAATTTTGCAAGAATTTGAAATATATTGCGAGAAACCTGCAACTGAACTTCGTTATTCTAGCGATTTTGAATTATTGATATCAGTAATATTATCAGCACAAGTTACTGATAAACAAGTAAACATAGTAACTAAAAAATTATTTAAAATTGCATCAACTCCTATGCAAATTTTAAACTTAGGATATTTTAAATTAAAATTATTAATTAAATCTCTTGGGTTATATAATAAAAAAACTTTATATATTATAAATTTATGTAAAATATTACAAAATAAATATAAAGGAAAAATCCCTAGAACACAAAAAACTCTATTATCTTTACCTGGAGTAGGAAAAAAAACAGCGAATATTATTTTAAATACTATTTTTTATAAGAATTATATTGCTGTTGATAGACATGTGTTTCGTGTATGTAATAGAACAGGTTTTGTTACCGGATGTTCTACTGATGTTATTGAAAAAAAATTAATGCATCACGTGCCTATAAAATATATTTTACGCATACATAATTGGTTTGTATTACATGGTCGTTATATTTGTAAAGCAAGAAAGCCGAAATGTCATGTTTGTATTATAAATAAATGGTGTAAATATTTTAAAAATATTAAATGTTAAATATTATATTTTTTAAATATTAATTAATATAAATTAAAGTATTTCTTTTTTAATCTTTATATTTTAAACTAAGTTAATTTTTTTTAAAATTTGAATAGGATTTTTATTAATGAATAATGACTCTCATATTTTATATATTTTAAAAAGAAGAGGATTGATTTTTCAGATTTCTGATTTTATAAAATTATCTGATCTTATTGTAAAGAAAAAAATTTCTATATATTGCGGTTTTGATCCAACAGCGGATAGTTTGCATGTTGGTCATTTATTACCTATTGTTTGTTTAAGATTTTTTCAAAAATGTGGTTTTTTTCCATATATATTATTAGGTGGAGCTACTTGTATGGTAGGAGATCCTAGTTTTAAAAAATATGAACGGAAACGTTTTTCATTAGATGAAATTATTTATAATCAAGAAAGAATAAAAAAACAATTATTATTTTTTTTTCGCAGACATGATAATATTAAAAATAATATATTTTTTTGTGATAATTACACGTGGTTTAAAAATATTTCAATTTTAGATTTTTTAAAAAATATTGGACAATATTTTTCAATTAATTCAATGATTCATAAAGAATCAGTTAAGAATAGGTTACTAAATATTAAAAACGGTATCTCATTCACTGAATTTTCCTATACTTTATTGCAAGCCTATGATTTTTCTTATTTATTTAAAAAATATGGAGTGATGTTACAAATAGGTGGATCAGATCAGTGGGGGAATATTATAGCCGGAATACATTTAATAAAAAAATTATATAAATATCAAGTATATGGTTTAACTATACCTTTATTTACAAAAACTAATGGTGATAAATTTGGAAAAACAGAAACTGATACTGTTTGGTTAGATCCTCAGAAAACAAGTCCATATAAATTTTATCAATTTTGGGTTAATATTTCAGATGATAAAGTAAATAGTGCATTAAAATTATTTACTTTTTTAAATGATAATCAAATTAATTTTTCAACTTGTGATAATAATTTTGTAAAAAATATTACATATAAAAAAAAACTATTAGCAGATACATTAACGCGATTTGTTCATGGAAAAAAAAATCTTTTTGCTGTAAAAAGAATTATAGATTGTTTATTTGGTCGAAAATTAATACAAGAAATACAAGAAGATGATTTTACCCAACTTTTAAAAGATGGAATTCCACATATTATTTGTAATAATCCTGTTAATTTATCTCATATTTTATTAATATCTAAATTATCTTCATCATTAAGTCAATCTAGAAGAATGATTGCATCCGGTGGAATATATGTTAATAATATATTAAAAAAGACTCAAGATTATATTTTTCAGAAAAATGATTATATTTTTGGAAAGTATACTTTAATTCGTAAAGGAAAAAAAAATTTTATGTTGATTTATTGGAAATTTTGATTTCTTATATTTTAAGGGGTTATTTAATATTAAAACTTTCTCCACAACCACAATGATATATATTGTTTGAATTATAAAAAGTAAAGTTATAATTTAAACCTGATTTAAAATAATCTATTATAGTATTTTTTAATATACTCCATTTTTTTTTAGGAATATATAATGGTATTTTATTGTAATAAAACATTATATCTGAATCTTTTGAAATGTATATTAAATTTAAAGTATACTTAAATCCAGCACATCCTGATTTTTTTATATTTATTTTTATTCCTATGCAATCTATATTTTTTTTAATTAATTTTAAAATTTGTTTTTCTGCTTTTAAAGTAATTTTAATTCCTGATTTTTCTTTTATATTACTTTTATTTATATATGTTTTTTGTAGCATAAATATTCCCGGTATATTAATAAATATGTTTTTAAAAAAATATTATAGTAGTTTTATTTATTTTTTTATAATGTAGAAGAAAAATTCTATAAAATATATACTTTTTTGTCAATATTGAATGCAATCCTTTTCTTATTTTTATTTTATATAAAATTATTATTAATATTTATTAATAATTTTAATATATTTTTATATATACTAATATTATTTAAAATAAATATAATGTAAAGATATTTAAAGTACTTACAGTTTAAATTAAAATTTAATAAAAATTTTTTTATAAATAAATAATTTTTTATCATTATTTTTAAGATAAGTCATAAAATTTTTATAGTGATTTTTAGAATATTATTAATAATATAATTTAAATTTTATGAATATAAATTGACGAATATTTGTTATTGTTTTTTAAATATTATTATTAAATATAATAAAAATATTATTCGATTAAATTAAATATATAAATATATAAATATTTATATATATAAATATATAAATATTTTTTTTATATTTTTTTATATATAGATATGTATATTTATTTAAATTTTAATCACAATTATTAATTAATATATTATATTAAATATAATTTACTGATTTTATATTTTTTTTATGTTATTAATACTCTTTATTAGAATTATTAATATTTTATTTAATTATAGAGTATCTTTTTTTTTATTGTATAATATATTTATAAAAAATTTTAATTTTAATAATAGATACAATCTTAATATCTTGTAAAATATATTAATTATACAATATTATTATTTTTATAATATAACATTAATATAATTCTATTATTATAGATTTTTAAAAAATATAATAAATATTAATTATTAATATATATTTAAAATTATTGTATTATACTTTATAAACATTTCAGTATATTTAATTATTTTTAAAAAAATTATTTGAGAGTGTTATGAAAAAAACTGATGAGCTACGAACTTCTCGTGTTAAACCGTTAATAACGCCGGCAGAATTATCTTCTCGTTATATAATTACATCTGATGTAATGAATATGATTTTAAAAACTAGAAATAATATATCACGTATTTTAACAGGAAAAGATAAAAGATTATTAGTAGTAATTGGACCATGTTCAATACATGATCCTATAGCAGCTATAGAATATGCAAAAAAGTTGCGCGTTTTACGGGATAAATTTTCTCCTTATTTAGAAATTATTATGCGTACATATTTTGAAAAACCGCGCACAGTTATTGGTTGGAAAGGATTAATTTCAGATCCATATTTAGATGAAACATTTCAAGTAAACAAAGGATTAGAGATTGCACGGAGTTTATTATTAAATATTAATATGTTGGGTATTCCAGCAGCTACAGAATTTTTAGACATAGTGATTGGACAATTTATTTCTGATTTAATTAGTTGGGGAGCTATTGGTGCTAGAACTACTGAAAGTCAAATTCATCGCGAAATGGCATCAGCGTTATCATGTCCAATTGGTTTTAAAAATGGAACCGATGGAAATATTTTAATAGCGATTGATGCAATACGTTCAGCACAATCTCGTCATTTATTCTTAGCTCCAAATAAATATGGAAAAATAACAATTAATTATACAAGGGGTAATCCAGATGTACATATTATTATGAGAGGTGGAAAAATTCCTAATTATCATAAAAATGATATTCTGTTAGCCACGGAAGAACTAAAAAAAGTAAATTTAAAGGAATTTTTAATGATTGATTTTAGTCATGCTAACTCTTTAAAAGAACATTTACGACAACATAATGTAGCTGAATCTGTATCAAAGCAAATTTATGATGGATCAACATCTATTGTAGGAGTTATGATTGAAAGTTTTTTAAAAGAAGGTGCTCAAAAAGTTAGTAAAATAAAAAAATTTGGTTTTTGGTCAATCAATTACGGATTCCTGTTTAGGCTGGGAAGATAGTGTTTTAATTTTGGAAAAATTAGCTAAGTCAGTTAGTAGACGTTTTTAGGTGTCTTTTTAATATTTATTATTGATATTTATAAAAATTATTATTTCATTATAGAATTTTTATAAAAAAATTAGATAAAAATTTTTAACAAAAAATAATATTTTAATATAAATCATTTTTTTATAAATAAATGTTGAAATATTTTATATTTATTTATTTCTATCTAAAAATAGAAGATTGTGTTTATATTTTTATAAAGTTGTGAAGGATTAAACATGCCGGTTATTATGTTATGTAATGGAATAAGTAAAACTTATAAACGTGCGGTTTCTTTAAAAAAAATAATTCAAGATTTATATCCAGTTACAGAGCATAAAAATTTTATAGCTGGGTCAATTAATAAAAAAATAATTGATTTAAATACATTAATAATATGCGACTCTGTAATAACATTAATTAAAGAAGATGATAAAAAATTTTTATCAATGATTAGATATACTTTTATACAGTTATTAAATTATGTTTTAAAAGAAATGTGGCCTTCAATACAATTAGCGGGAGGAAAAATATCTGATTCAGGATTTTTTTGTGATTTTTATTGCCCAGTTTCTTTAAATAAATCAGATCTTAAAAATATTTCAACAAATATGTCTGATAAAATTGCTTTGAAGTATAATATTATTAAAAAAAAGTATGTAAAAATTGGTTTTTTTCTATTTTTAAAAAAAAATAATGAAAAATATAAACTTGATATTATTAAAGAAAAGTTAATACAATCTAAAACTATTAATATATGTTATCATGAAAAATATTTTGAAGAATATGACATATCTCCAGTTCCTAATATTTCATTTTGTAGTCATTTTATTATAAAAAATATATCAGGTGTTTATTGGAAAAATAATAAAAAAAAATATAATGTTACAGCGTATTCATGGTATTGCGTGGGCATCAAAAATCAATTATTAAATTATATATTCTCTCTTAAAAAATTTGAACAACGTGATCACCGTAAGATAGCAAAAAGATTAAATTTATATCATATACAAAAAAATTCCCCTGGTATGATTTTTTGGCATCAAAATGGATTTATTATTTTCCAAGAACTAAAAAAATTTATTCGTATTAAATTAAAAAAATATTTATATTATGAGGTAAAAACTCCTATAGTGATTGATAAATCATTATGGAAAAAAAGCGGGCATTGGAAATTTTATAAAAATTCTATTTTTGTTACAAAGTCTGAAAATCAAGAATATTGTATTAAGCCTATGAATTGTCCTGGACATGTACAGATTTTCAAACAAGGTATTAAATCATATAAAGATTTACCGATACGTATTGCGGAATTTGGTAGTTGTCATCGTAATGAGGCATCTGGTTCATTACATGGATTAATGAGGGTGCGTGGATTTACTCAAGATGATGCGCATATATTTTGTACAAACGAACAGGTAAAAACAGAATTAAATTTTTGTATTAAAATATTATTTGAATTATATAATACTTTTGGTTTTAAAAAAATTACTGTAAAATTTTCTACCAGACCAATACAACGTATTGGACATGATAAATTATGGGATCAAGCAGAAAAAGATTTAGAATCTGTATTAATTGAAAATAAATTGCCTTTTATTTATCAAAAAGGTGAAGGTGCCTTTTATGGTCCGAAAATTGAGATTGTTTTGGAAGATAGTTTAAAAAGATTATGGCAATGTGGTACTATTCAATTAGATTTTTATTTAGCAAAACAATTAAAAGCTTTTTATATAGATAAAAATAATATTCGAAATTTTCCCATTATTATACACCGTGCTTTTTTAGGGTCTATTGAACGTTTTATTGGAATTTTAATTGAAGAATATAATGGTAGATTACCGGTATGGTTATCACCAGTACATGCGGTAGTTATGAGTATTTCTCAAAAAAATATTAATTTTGTTAAAAAAGTTACGAAATCATTAATAAAAAATAGTATTCGTGTTATTTCTGAAATTTCAGAAAACAGTATTAATTTTAAAATACGTACATATGTTATGCAATATATACCATATTTATTAATATGCGGCGATATAGAAGAAAAAAATAATTGTTTGACTATTCGATTACGTTCGGGTCGTCTTATTAAAATGCAAAAAATTGATGATTTTATAAAAAAAATTAAAGAAATAATTTTTAATCGTAGTTGTTACGATTTTGATAGGGAGGATTAAAGTATTAAATTCAGAAAGAAAAATCAATTAATACACCCTCACCGTATAAATTATGAAATTCGCTCGTTACAAGTGCGATTAACAAATTTAAATGGTGATTCTATGGGTATTGTTAACCTAAAAGATGCTTTAACTGAAGCAAAAGCATGCGGAGTAGATTTAGTTGAAATAAGTCCAAATGCTGATCCTCCAGTATGTAAAATTATGAATTATGGAAAATTTCTTTATGAAAGAAGTAAAACTCTTAAACGTCAAAAGAAAAAACAAAAAGTTATACATATAAAAGAAATAAAATTTAGACCGAGTACTGAAGAAGGGGATTATAAAGTTAAATTACGTAATTTAATACGATTTTTAAAAGAAGGTAATAAAGTAAAAATTACTTTACGATTTCGTGGTCGTGAAATGGCACATCAATATATTGGAAGAAATTTATTATTACGTATAAAACAGGATTTAGATACTATTTCAATAGTTGAATTTTTTCCGACACGGATTGAAGGTCGTCAAATGGTTATGATGTTATCACCAAAGAAGATATAATATGTATTTTTTTAAAGTTATAAATATTTATTATATTTAATTTTTTTTATTTATTTTTTTTGGAGTTCTTGATGTTTAAAATGAAAACATTACGTAGTGCTGCGAAAAGATTTAAAAAAACAGCTACTGGACGTTTTAAACGTAAACAAGCAAATTTAAGACATATTTTAACAAAAAAAACTACTGCTTGTAAACGTCATCTTCGCTCTAAAATTGTTATATCACCTTCTGATCATAATGCGGTTTTAACCTTTTTTCCATATAGATAGAAATAAAAAAGGACAATAGATATTACTATATATATTTATGTAATTGGAGGTTATTATTTATGACACGTATAAAAAGAGGTGTTACCGCTCATGCGCGTCACAAAAAAGTTTTAAAACAAGCAAAGGGATATTATGGAGCTCGTTCTCGTGTATATCGAGTAGCATGTCAAGCCGTTATTAAAGCGGGGCAATATGCTTACCGAGATAGGCGTCAAAAAAAACGACAATTTAGAAAATTATGGATTATCAGAATTAATGCTGCCGCACATAACTATGATCTTTCATACAATAAATTTATGTATGGCTTAAAAAAAGCATCTATTATAGTTAATCGTAAAATATTATCTGATTCTACAATTTCTGATATACCTTTGTTTAAATTATTAATAGAAAAATCAAAAGAATCGTTGCGTAGTAAGTAAATATAAATTGTGTTATTAAAAAATATTTATAAGGGAGAAACCAATCTCCCTTTTTAAAAAGTATAAAAATTTAAATATATTATTACGCATATTTTTTATAAATTTATTATTTTGGTACAAAATTTTGAAATCTGAAGCTAAATTAATTAATTATACGGATCGCTTATTTTCTATATTTTTATCAGATTTAAAAAAAATCTATACGAATGATAAATTAAATCAATGTAAATCTAAATATTTAGGTAAAAATAGTTTTTTATTGCGTTATTTAAAAAAATTATCTGCTTTAGATTTTGATTTAAAAATTAAGTATAGTAAAATTTTAAATATTATGAAAAAAAAATTCAATATTATATTTTATCTCGAAAAAAAATATATCAAAGATTATATGAATTTGAATAGAACAAATAAAAAATACTTTGATGTTTCGTTACCTGGACGAAAAATTGACTATGGTTGTTTACATCCTATTACTTTAGTAATTAATGATATAGAAAGATTTTTTTATTATCTTGGCTTTTTAACATATCACGGTCCTGAATTAGAAGATGTATATCATAATTTTGATGCGTTAAATGTTCCAATGCATCATCCTGCTCGCGATAAAAGTGATACATTTTGGTTTGATTCTAAACGTTTGTTACGAACTCAAACATCTAATATGCAAATAAGAATTTTAGAAAAAAATTCATGTCCAATAAAATTTATAGTACCTGGCAAAGTATATCGTCGAGATTCAGATCAAACACATACACCAATGTTTCATCAAGTTGAAGGTTTAATAATTGATAAATCGATTTCTTTTTCAAATATAAAATGGATATTACAAAATTTTATATGTCAATTTTTTCAGAATCAAAATCTTGTTTTTCGTTTTAGAAGTTCATATTTTCCATTTACTATCCCTTCAGCGGAAATGGATATCCAAACATCTTCTGGAAGTTGGTTAGAGGTGTTAGGATTTGGAATGATACACCCAAATGTTTTAAAAAATTTTAATATTGATAATAAAAAATATTCAGCCTGTGCATTTGGTATCGGTGTAGAACGAATAGCTATGATAAAGTATTCGGTTTCTGATATCCGTTTATTTTTTGAAAATGATATACGTTTTTTAAAACAATTTGTTTAATAGTGAGAATAAGCAATGAAATTTGGAGCAGATTGGTTAAAAAAATGGATTAATTTACCTATTTCAAATCAATATATGTATGAAAATATGACAATTTCTGGTTTAGAAGTTGAACAGATTTTAAATGATTTAATGATAAAATTTACTAATGTTTTTGTGGGTAAAATTATATCAAAATTTATACATTTTAAAAATTTAAAATATATGGTATATCTTGTAAAGATTAAAGATAATATAAATGTTAAAATTTTAGATAAAAGAAAAAAATATAGTATAGGAACAAAAATTTTAGTTGCTTTAGTTGGAGCAAAGTTACCGAACGATTTAAAAATTAAAAAAATATATATTGATGGTATTAGTTCATCTGGAGTTTTTTGTTTTTTTCAAGATTTAGGGATAAAATTAAAAAATAATAATATAAATATGTCATTACAAAATTTAAAAACAGGTATAAATTTTTTTAATTATTTATATAAAAATATAATAAAAGTAACATTTCCTATTAATCGAATAGATTTACGTTCTATTATAGGAATTGCTCGAGATATAGCTATAATACACAATACACCATTACCTGAAATTCTATATTCTCCTATTTGTGTTTATAAATTACCATATAAACATCATATAATGATTGATCATTATGAGATTCCAATGCAGTATATTTCACGGGAAATATATTCAATTAATATCCAAAAACCTTTGCCATTTAAAATATATCAACGTTTAAAAAAATTTGGTTTTAAATTTGACAATAATAATTTAATAAATATCATAAATTATGTTTATATAGAAACTGGTTATTGGTTACATGTATTGGATGCAGACCTGTTATGTGGTAATATATCATTAAAATATCACTCTGATATAAACAATAAACATATCAAATATAATGATGATTTAAACATACATACTAATTCTATTATTCTCCAAGATGAAAAACAAATATTAACATATGATGATATGAATCATATTAAACATGCATATATATCTAATAATACAAAAAATATTTTTTTAGGATCTTTGTGTATACATTCATCTTTTTTAAATAATTCATCTATCATTATAGGGAATAAAGAAAAAAAACTTGAGTATTTAAAGTATAATATTATTCCTGAAATACAATTAAATACAATAGAGTATTGTACAAAATTAATTATTAAAATATTTGGAGGATCACCTACTATAATACAAATAAAAAATGTATTATTTTCAAAATTCTTAATTTCTTCTATTATGCTCAATTTAGATCAACTTAATAAAATTACTGGTTATCATTTTACTAAAAAAAATGTTATTAAAATTTTAGAAAAATGTAAATTTCAATATATATATAAAAATAATAATAATTTTTTAATTAAACCGCCTTTTTGGCGTACAGATATTACCATTGAAGATGATATTATCGGAGAAATAGTACGTATATATGATTGTAATAATATTATTGCTTTTCCTCCGAATCATAATTCAATTTTATTAAAAAACTATCATAATAAAGATAACATATTATTTCGTGCAAAGTTATTTTTAATTAATCAAGGATATTATGAAATTATTTCTTATAGTTTTATTGATCCTAAATTACAAAAGATATTTTTTCCAAAACACAAATATTTTAAGATTATTAACCCTCTATCTTTAGATATGTCGGTTATGCGTTTATCTTTATGGATTGGTTTAATTCGTTGTATCGCATACAACCAAAATCGTCAGAATAAATCTCTTAGAATTTTTGAGACTGGATTATGTTTTTTATCAGATACATCAAAAAATTTAGGTGTACATCAAGAAAAACATATATCAGGTGCTATCAGTGGTTATACTAATTATCGTGCTTGGAACATGCCTTATAAAAAGTTTGATTTTTATGATTTGAAAGGCATTGCAGAATCTATATTAAGAATATATGGATTAACTGAGGTAGTTGAATTTGTTTTGGAAGATTTTTCTGGTTTAACACCAGAATTTAGTACTGGTATTTATATTTCCAATAAATTAGTCGGACGTATAGGAGTATTAGATACTTCTTTTCATGAAATATTTAATTTAATAGATTCAGTGATTTTATTTGAAATATTCTATACTAAATTATTTTTAAATAATTCAATATTAATTAAATCGGTTTCTGATCTACCGACAAGTAAGCGAGATCTTTCTATTATTGTATCAGATTTTATAAAAAGTATTGATATTATCAATGTTTGTAAAAATAATATTTCTTTAAAAAATGTTGAAATATATATATATGACGTATATTATAGTGTAAATTTTCCTAAGGGAAAAAAAAGTGTTTCTATTCGTTTTATTTTTGAAACTAAAAAAATGATGTTAATAGAGCAGGAAATTAATATAAATATTAAAAAATGTATTTCAGTATTAAAAACCCAATTTCAGGCGATTTTAAGAGATTAAATTCATGGTATTAACTAAAGCAGAAATTTCAGAATATTTATTTAATAAGTTTAAATTAACTAGACAGGATATTAAAGATTTAGTAGAAATTTTTTTTGAAGAAATGCGTTGTGCATTAGAATTAGGAGAACAAGTAAAATTATCTGGGTTTGGAAATTTTTATTTAAGAAATAAAAAATCGCGACCAGGACGAAATCCTAAAACCGGTGAAAATATTCCAATTTCAGCAAGAAGAGTGGTGATATTTAAACCGGGTCAAAAACTTCGAAAAAGAGTTGGGACATTAAAATATATACAATCTAAGAATAAATAATATTATATGACTTTATTTTTATCAGTATTCACTACATTAATTAAATATTAATAATAATAACATTATATTAAATATAAATTGTATAAAAAATGATCCAAATGAATTGGATCATAAAAATCTTAATTAATAAATTTTTTAATAGTATTTTATAAATAATAAAAATTAGTGATATATAAAAATATATTTTTATATTTCCTAAAATAGATAATCTAAATTTTCTTTTCTTTTTATTTTTATCATAAATAAATGATGTATCGAAAAAACTATTTATTATTATTACTAATTTTTCTATATGAGAAACTATTATAGAATATTTTTTTTTATTTTTGATATCATTATAAATATTATTTAGTGACTTGATTAATATCTCTTCTATAGAAGTAAGATTATTATGGTTTTTTATTTTCGGGAAATCGCTATACATTGTAAAATAATCTGGTTGATTTTTTAAGATATTTTCAACTCTTTTAAAAGTTTTTATGATCGGATCAATTTTTTTTTGTTTATATAATTTTTCTAAAATTAAAATTCTGGAATGTATATCGATAAAATCAATAGTATTTAAAGCAAAAACAGATTGTATGATTTTTTTATCACAACCCTTTTTTTCTAAAAAATGTTTAAATTTTGATAATATAAATTTTAATACATTCTTTTGAATTTGTTTTTTATTAGTAATATGTGAATATATATGAATAGATTTTTTTATCAATTGTACAATATTAATATTAAGTTCTTTTTCTATAATTATACGTATGATACCAATGGTAGCTCTACGTAATGCAAAGGGATCATTATGATTTTTTAATTTTTTTTCTAAACTAAAAATCCCAGTTATTGTATCTATTTTTTCAGCAATACTTAGAGCATAAGAAATGGGTTGTGTAGGTAAATTTGCTGTTGAGGTATTTGGTAGATATTGCTCTTTAATAGCTAGTGCTACTGTTTTTTTTTCTTTATTTTTGATTGCATAATACATTCCAATACTACCTTGTAATTCTGGATATTCAATAATCATATATGTAGTTAAATCACATTTTGACAATAACGCTGCACGTTCTGTATCGCTAACATTAGCATTTATTTGTTTAGCAATATATATACTAATTAAACGTATTCGATTAGTTTTATCGTACATAGATCCTAATTTTTTTTTAAAGCATATATTTTTTAATAATAATAATCTATCAAAAAATGGTATATTTAAATCTTTTTTTAAAAAAAATATAACATTGCTTAATTTAGATTTTAAAACACTTTCATTACCTTGAATAATGTTATTAGGATTTTTTGTTTCTATATTACTAATAAAAATAAATTTAGTTAAAATTTTTTTATTAATAACATCATATAAAGGAAAGTATTTTTGACATGCCTCCATTGTATGAATTAATATTTTTTTTTGGTATATCAAGATATTTTTTATTGAATTTCCATAAAGAATAACTGGCCATTCTACTGACGATGTTACTTCATTCAATTGTTTTTTATGAATTTTCGGTATACTATATAATTTTTTTGCTAATTTTATAATTTCATCTTTTATAAAATTTTTTCTTTTTTCATAATTTATCATTACATAAAATTGATAAAAAAATTTTGATCTGTATTGTTTTGCACAGTTTATTTCAATTTTTTGAGGATTCATAAATACATGGCCTCGAGAAAATCGATTAGATGATAGATTAAAAATATTTATTGGAATAATTTGATCGTCCAATAATGCAATAATATTTCTAATAGGTCTTGAAAATTGAAATTTTTCTTCATTCCAATGCATAGTTTTTTTTGATGGTATATGAACTAATACATACAAAATAATTTTTTTAACTGTTCTAATAAGGAAATATTTTTTATATTTTGTTTTACAAGTTAAGTATTTTTTTTTATTAATTGTTAAAGATTTTGCATCTTTTATATTGATACCGCAATGTTGAGCCCAGGAAAGAGCGATCGGTGTTGCATTTCCTTTTTCAGTAAAAGAATGATCTAATAACGGTCCTTTTTTACGTATTTCTTTATATTTTTGAATATAGTGTATCGAACAAATAGTAATAGCTAATCTTCGCGGGGTGGCAAATGATTTTATCATATCATATTGAATCTTATTTTTTTTAATGTTTTTTTTAAATATTTTTAAAAAAGATTTAGAAATACTTTTTAATTCTTGTGCTGGTAAATCTTCTATATATAATTCTAATAAAAAATCGTGCTTTTTCATATTCAGAAACCTCTTATCTGGGTATCGTGTTCGTATATTTTACTTATTAGTTACATATTTTTGTGCGATTTTTTTTATTTTAGATCGTATCGTTAATATATAATCTGTACGTTCTGTTGTAGAAAGAATTTTTTTACAATCTAATAAATTAAAATAGTGAATAGCATGTAACATATGTTCATATGCAGGAACAGATAATGAAATAGAAATTTCAATTAATCGACTTGCTTCTTGAATATGTAAGTTAAATAATTTAGATAATAATTGGGTATTAGAAAAATCAAAATTATAATATGAATTTTGTTTTTCATCATTATAAAAAAGATTTGAATATGTTATTGTTTTATTATTTAATTTTGACCAAATAATATCATAAATATTTTTTTTATTTTGTATATGCATAGCAATACGTTCTAATCCATAAGTAATTTCTACAGATGCAGGATGACAATTTAATCCTCCCATTTGTTGAAAATATGTAAATTGTGTTATTTCCATTCCATTTAACCAGACTTCCCAACCTAATCCGGAAGCTCCTAATGTTGGATTTTTCCAATTGTCTTCAACAAATCTTATATCGTTTTCTTGATCTTTAATACCTATTTCTTGCAAAGAATGCAAATAAATATCTTGAATAGTATTTGGAGCTGGTTTTATAATAACTTGAAATTGGTAATAATGTTGAAGTCGATTGGGATTTTTCATATATCTTCCGTCTGATGGACGTCGAGACGGTTGTACATATGCAAAAGATATTTTTTGAGATCCTATAACATTAAAAAAGGTTTTATGATGAAATGTTCCGGCTCCTACAGAAATATCGAGTGGTTGTAAAATAATACATCCGTGATTAAACCAAAATTTTTGTAAAGTTTGAATAAGATTATAAAATGTTTTTTTTTCTTTATGAACCATGACGATAATACCTTATAAAATTATAATTTTTTATTTTTAATAATATTTATATGAAATATATAATTATTAAATTAATATATAATCTTTATTGTATATCATTTTCTATTTTAGAAAAATAATTTCAAAATAATATTTTTATATATAATAAATATTATATATATGTTTTTTATTAAGGTTTTAAAATATGTGGTATATTGGAGCGCATGTTAGTGCAGCTGGAGGTGTAGAAAAGTCTATTATACGAGCGCATAAATTGGGAGCTACTGCTTTTTCTTTTTTTTTAAAAAACCAGCGTCAATGGAAAAATACGTTGTTAAATGAAACGAAAATTAATCTTTTTCATAAGTTTTGTAAATTATATGGATATTCATCAAATCAAATTTTACCGCATGGTAATTATTTGATGAATTTAGGTAATCCTGATCCCGACATGCGTCAAAAATCGTGTGCTGCATTAATTGATGAATTATTAAGTTGTGAAAAATTAAAATTATCTATGCTTAATATCCACCCAGGTAGTCATTTAAAAAAAATTACAGAAAAATCTTGTTTAAATAATATTATTTATTGTATTAATAAGGCATTAAGTAAAACAAATAATGTTACAATAGTTTTAGAAAATACAGCTGGGCAAGGTAGTTCTGTTGGTTATTGTTTTGAACATCTAGCTTATATTATTCGTTATATAGAAGATAAATCTCGTATTGGTGTGTGTTTGGATAGTTGTCATTTATTTTCTGCTGGATATGATATTGGAAATTTTTCAAATTTTTTAAATATTTTTAAACATTTTAATAATATTATTGGAATTAATTATTTATGTGGCATACATTTAAATGATTCTATAGGTGCCTTGCATAGTCGATTAGATCGGCATCAAAATTTAGGATATGGTCAAATTAATAAAGAGGCTTTTTCTTGGTTTATGCAATCTATACAATTCCAAAAAATACCAATAATTTTAGAAACAAAAAATATGAATCTATGGGTACATGAAATAAAATGGTTATATAAAAAATCTTTAAATAATCAATTTAATATTATATAAATATTTTATACAAATAATTGATATATAGAATAATATATATTTAAAAAATCTTTAAAAAAATAAAAATTTATCGTTTATTTTTTTTGTTGAGTTTTAATAATCTACTATTAGAGACAGAAATGATTACATTAAATGCTATTCAACGTTATAACTGTGGTACCGGATATAGTCGTCGTTTACGTAAGATATATCATCAATTGCCAGGTATTATATATGGAGTAAATTTAATTAAAAAACCTTTATTAATTTCTTTAATACATGATAAAGTTTTTTATTTACAAGAAAAAAATGAATTTTATTCAGAAGATTTATTATTAATTGTTAATAAAAATAAATTTTTTGTTAGGGTTAAAGAAATTCAACGTCATGCATTTAAATTAAATATATTACATATAGATTTTATAAGTATTAAAATTTAGCTGATAAAATATCACCTATAAATAATAACATTATTTTTTAATATATATAAAAAAATAAAAAAGTTAATTATTTTAATATTATTTATATTTGATTGATAAATATTTAAATTAATATTGTTAAAAATATTTTGATAGATAGAATTATCGGCACGTACTAGAATTTATTTAATATAATGAATAGGAAAATATATAAGTAATTATATTTTTCGTGCCGATTTTTATTATATTTTATCAACAAATATTATTTATAAATTTATATATAATATCTTTATATTTTTTTTAAATAACATTCTGAATATTGTTATTAATATATCTGTACTATTTTTATTTTTATAAAAAAATAAATAATTTTTAAGTACTATTAAATAATTAAAAATATAAAAAAATAAATTCTAATTTTAACATTAAAATTTTTTTAATGTCCTGTTTTTTATTTTTATACAAATAACGGTAAATCATATAGGAAAATAATATAAATATTCCAATACCACTACCTATTATAATATGATAAAATTTATTTTTTATTTTATTCGTTAAGTATTTAAAAATAATTAGCGTACATATTCCTGGAGAAAAATAAATGATTGGCCATAATATACATGCTAAAATATCTGGAATTAGAAATTTATAAAATGATAATTTTAATACTCCGGATAACATAGGTATTAATGGTCTAGTAGGTCCAATAAATTTTCCTAAAAAAACGGTAATAAAATTATATTTATATAAAAATGTTTGTATTTTTTCAATTAAATTTTTATTAATCTGAAATAAAAGAATATTATTTATTTTATTTCTAAATTTTATTCCAAAGTAGTATGAAAAAATATCTCCTATTATACATCCTAACGCACTGCATATCCATGCATGATAAAAATTTAATTGACCATTACCTATTAGCGTTCCAAAACTACCCATTATTACTAGTCCGGGTAATACTAATCCTATTAATGCTAGAGATTCTAAAAAAGACATTATAAAAACTATGATATTCAGATGATTTATAGCAAAATGGGTTGTATACATTAAAAAAGATTTCATAATTTCTCTTTTTTGTTTTAATTCAATAATTATTTAATATTGACTACTCTGAATATTTTTAAATTTTTTTTAATTTTTTTTTTTTTTATTACATTATAGTCAATGTTAATATTAGTCAAATAGGTATTTTTAATTTATTAATATTTATTAGTTTTTTATAAATATATTATTAACATACTATGAATATATCTAGGAATCAACTAATTTTAAATTGTTATTATTTGGTCAATATAATATATTATTTATATATCAATAAATATTAAATTATTAAAAAAATAAAATATACTTTTTTTATATAATTTTTTATAATAAATAGAGATTTTTATTATCGATATTATGATAATAAAATATTTATTTTATAATCAAAATATTATTAATATATTTCATAATAAAACATGTATTTTTATACTAAAAAAATAAATTTATTTATTATTTAATATTCTTAATTTTTTCTTTATAAGAATATCTTTTATATTAATTAAAGATTTTTTTATTTATTAAGATAAAGTATCTTATATACCATTCAAATATAAAGATTTTATGTTATAAAAAATATATATGTAATATAAAAATATTAAATACAGAGTAGAGTATGAATAATATAAAGTTTTATTCACATATTCCAAATAGAAAGTTAGGGCAAAATTTTTTAATTAATAAAGATATTATTAAATTTATTATTAAAAGTATTAATATAAAATATAATGATAAAATGCTAGAAATTGGTCCAGGACTAGGCTCTTTAACTTATCCAGTCAGTCAAATTGTAAAAGAATTAATTATTTTAGAAATTGATAAATCATTACATCCAATATTATATGATTTAAAATTTAAAAATCATGTAAAAATTATTTTTGCTAATGCGATGACATTTGATTATAATAATTTTTTTGATAAATATCAAAATAAATTAATACGATTTTTTGGAAATTTACCATATAATATTTCTACAGCATTTTTATTACATATATTACGTTATAAAGAGAATATATATGATATGCATTTTATGTTTCAAAAAGAAGTAGCTGATCGTATCATAGCGCAACCCCATGATAAAAAATATGGTCGCCTAAGTATTGTTGTACAATTTTTTTTTACTATTAAATATATTTTGTCTATAGAAAAAATTCATTTTTTTCCTGTTCCAAAAGTAGATTCGGTCTTTTTAAAATTTTCTCCAATTAATAAATTGTATAAATATAACATTATTCAGTATATTAATACAATTAGTTATATTACTAAAATAGCATTTCAGCATCGAAGAAAAATATTAAAACATACATTATGTCATTTATTTCATTTAAAAGAATTATCTTATTTTGGAATTAATGCCTTACAAAGAGCAGAAAATATATCGGTTAAACAATATTTTCAATTAACAGAATATTTTATTAAAAAAACAAATATTAAAAATATATTTTATTAAACATAAGTGCGGATGTAATCCTATTACAGAGCTTATATATTGTATGAAAATACTTTTTTTTAATATTTTTTTATATCAGGAATTGTTATGAGTACTTATATTATAGGAGATATTCATGGGTGTTATAAAGATTTTCAAAAATTATTAAAAATAATATCTTTTAATATAAAATATGATATTTTGTGGATTACTGGAGATTTAGTTTTACGAGGTCAGGATTCATTATCTGTTCTTCGTTTTTTATATTCAATAAAAAATAATATAAAATTAGTATTAGGAAATAACGATTTAAATTTAATTAAAATATTGCTAGGTTTACAACCAAACGATAATAAATTAAATATTAATAACATATTGCATGCTTTTGATCGAGATGTTTTAATGTTTTGGTTACTTCAACAACCATTAGTAAATATTGATATAAAAAAAATTATCTTAGTTCATGCAGGTATATTTCCTTTTTGGACTCTTGAAGAAATAATAAAATATAATAATATACTTCAAAAGTTATTAACTGGAAAAAGTTTTTTTTCTTTTCTTTCTGAATCTTTACAATATACAATGAAATTTTTTTCCTGGACTCAAGCATTAAATTCAAAAAAATATATTTTTTTTATTTTAAAAGCGTTTACTAGTATGAGATATATTTTTTTAAATGGAGATTTAGCTTTTTCTCATTTTAATAGTCATTTTGAAGCAAAAAAAAATAAATATTTATCCTTGGTTTGTATTAAAAAATAAAATTATAGAAACAACTAAATATACAATTATTTTTGGTCATTGGGCATCTATACGAGGTCAAGGTACACCTCGTAATATTATTGGTTTAGATACTGGGTGTTGTTGGAATGGTTGTTTAACTGCGTTACGTTGGGAAGATAAAAAATTTTTTTCACAAAATTGTTTATAAATATCATTTCATGTATGTTATAACTTCCTTGTTATAAAACTATTAAAATATATAAAAGTATTTATGCGATATTTAGTTAAAATATAATATAAAACTAATTAATATTATAAAAAAACTATATTTTTTGATGCATTTTTTGTAACGATAATATTGGGTATTCATTTAGATGTTGTAAAGATATTAAAGTAGCTAATGTACCATTTAAGGTTGTATCATAGTGTATCTTGTATTTTAAGGCATATTTACAAATTTTATTATATTTTTTACTATTTATTTTATTAATGTCAGTATTAATAATGTATACATACTTTTTATTTTGTATTAAATTATAGACATTCAATGTTCTTTCGTTTTGTGTGCTTACTAATCGTGTAAAAATACCAGAATTTTTTAATATTTTGTTTATATCATTTGTAGAATCAAGTTTAAATCCTAATTTTTTTAATTTTATTGCAATTTGAACGGCAGATTTTTCATCACTTTTTTTTAAAGATATTAAAACTCTCCCAAATTTTTTTATTTTTGCAGAGATACTTAACATAGCCTTATAAAATGCATATGAAAAATTTTTTCCTATACCCATTACTTCTCCAGTAGAACGCATTTCGGGACCTAAAACTGGATCTACGTTTAAAAATTTATTAAAGGGTAATACAACTTCTTTCACTGAGTAATATTTTGGTTTTATTTCTTTAATATATCCTTGTTGTTTAAGTGAAATACCACACATAACACGCATAGCTATTTTTACTAATGGTAATCCAATAGCTTTAGATACAAAAGGCACAGTACGAGCTGCTCTAGGATTGACTTCTAGAACATATATTATATCTTTTTTTATTGCAAACTGAATATTCATCAAACCTAACACAGATAGCTTTATAGCTAACTTTTTTGTTTGTTTCCGAATTTTATTTTTTATTTCTTTTGTAATTGTATAAGTAGGTAATGAACAAGCTGAATCTCCGGAATGTATTCCTGCTTGTTCAATATGTTCCATAATACCCCCGATAAAAATATTTTGTCCGTCACAGATAGCATCTACATCAATTTCTATTGCTTTTTCTAAATATTGGTCTAATAAAATCTCTTGATTATTACAAAAACAAGTGTGATTTAAAAAATATTTTTTTAAATCTTTTTCATTATTTATAATTTCCATATCTCGTCCACCTAAAACATAGGATGGTCTTACAATAATAGGATACGATATTTCTTTTGCTTTTTTTAAAGCGTCTTTTATATTATTAGCAGTATCATTTTTTGGTTGTTTTAGGTTTAATTGTAGTACAATATTTTGAAATTTTTTTCTATTTTCTGCTATATCGATATATTTTGGTTGTGTACCGATTATATTAATTTTATATTTTTGAAAATATTTTGCTAATTTTAATGGTGTTTGTCCGCCATATTGAATTACAATTCCTTGAGGTTGTTCTATTCTTATGATTTCTAATATATTTTCTAAAGTTATAGGTTCAAAATATAAACGATCAGACATATCATAATCTGTAGAAACTGTTTCAGGATTACAATTGATCATAATAGTTTCATAATGATCTTTTCGTAATGCTTGAGCGGCATGTACGCAACAATAATCAAATTCTATTCCTTGACCGATACGATTAGGTCCACTACCCAATATTATAATTTTTTTCGGATTTTTTGTGGGTAATGATTCACATTCATCTTCCCAAGTTGAATACATATATGCAGTGTCAGTAAAAAATTCAGCTGCACATGTATCAATTCTTTTATATACAGGGAATAATTTTAATTTATATCTATAATTCCGTACCTCATGTTCTTTTTGACATATTAGTTGTGCAATTCGTAAATCAGAAAACCCTTTACTTTTTAGTTCTTTTAATTTAAAATAATTTAAATTATGTAATTTTAATTTCTTTGTTTTTTCTTCAATATCAATAATTTCTTTAATTTGATATAAAAACCATATGTCTATATTAGTTAATTGATTCACTATATGTATAGTCCATTTTAAACGAAATGCTTCTCCAATATACCATAATCGTTCAGGACCTGCTTTTGTTAATTCATATTGTATTTTTTTTTTATAATTTGATAAATTTTCTTGATATTTTTGATTTCTCAAAGTAATGTCAAAACCGCTACTATTAATTTCTAAGCTTCGTATTGCTTTTTGTAATGACTCTTGAAACGTGCGTCCAATAGCCATGACTTCTCCAACTGATTTCATTTGCGTTGTTAGGCGATCATTACAATTATGGAATTTTTCAAAATTAAATCGAGGTAGTTTAGTTACAATATAGTCAATCGTAGGTTCAAAAGCAGCTGGAGTTTGAATACCAGTGATATTGTTTTTTAACTCATTTAAATTATAACCTATAGCTAATTTAGCGGAGATAAATGCTATAGGAAATCCTGTGGCTTTTGAAGCTAATGCAGATGATCGAGAAACTCTAGGGTTCATTTCAATTACAACCATCTCTCCATTTTTTGGGTTAATAGCAAATTGAACATTAGCACCCCCCGCTTGTACTCCTATTTCTTTTAATACTTTTATTGAAGCATTTCTCATTTTTTGAAATTCTTTATCGCTTAAAGTTTGTGCAGGAGCCACTGTGATAGAATCTCCCGTATGAATACCCATGGGATCAACATTTTCGATTGAACAAATAATAATACAAGTACCTAATTGATCATGAATTACTTCCATTTCATATTCTTTCCATCCAATTAATGATTCGTCAATTAATAATTCGTTTGTGGGTGATTGTTCCAATCCTTGTAAACATAACTGTTGAAATTCTTTGTCATTATATGCTATCCCTCCCCCGCTTCCCCCCATAGTAAATGAAGGTCTAATAATACATGGAAAACCAATTTTTTTAATAATATTATTAGCTTCTTGTATTGTGCGAACAATTCCACAGCGAGCTGTTTTTAAACCAATTTTTTTCATTGATTTTTCAAATAAATTTCTATCTTCAGCTTTTTGAATTGCATGAATAGTTACACCAATTAATTCTATATTGTATTTTTTTAATATGTTTTTTTGATTTAGTTTTAACGTACAATTTAATGCTGTTTGCCCACCCATTGTTGGTAATAATGCGTGCGGTTTTTCTTTTTTTATGATTTCAGTTATGATGTTATCATTTATTGGTTCGATATATGTAACATCTGCTATTTTTGGATCAGTCATTATGGTTGCAGGATTAGAATTTACTAAAATTATTTTATATCCTTCTTCTCGTAATGCTTTACATGCTTGAGCTCCTGAATAGTCAAATTCACATGCTTGCCCAATAATAATAGGTCCTGATCCTAAGATTAATATTTTTTTTATATCTGTTCTTTTTGGCATAATTTTTCCTTATCACGCATATTTTTAATAAATTTATTAAATAATTTTTCAATATCATTAGTGCCCGGACTGGCTTCTGGGTGTCCCTGAAAACCAAATGAATTTTTTTATATAATTTAATTCCTTGGATGGTTTGATCAAATAATGAAACATGAGTTACTATAATATTTTTATTAATAGTGTTTGGATTTATTGTAAAGTTATGGTTTTGGGATGTTATAAAGACATGTTTTGTATTAATATTTTGGACGGGATGGTTGGATCCGTGATGACCAAATTTCATTTTTTTTATTTCAGCTCCCGCTGCTAATGCTAAAATTTGGTGCCCTAGACAAATTCCAAATATTGGAATGTGTAATTTTAATATTTTTTTTACGCACTTAATTGTGTCCGTACATAGACGAGGATCACCTGGACCGTTTGATAACAATACACCAGATGGTTTTAATTTAATTAAAATATTGATTGGAGTATAATATGGTACCAGTGTAATTTGACATCCTTTTTTATTCAGTATATTAAGTATATTTTTTTTACACCTAAATCGTATACAACTACATGTAATTTTTTCTTTATATTTTTTTGTATCATTAAAGTAATTATTTTTGTTTTTTATTATATAAATTATTACTAAAATTAGTCCATTGATATATTTTTTTGTACCTACATATTTAGTTAACTCTATTTGTTTTTTGCTTTTATAAGATTTTATTTTTTTTAATGCATGTTGGATATTTATGTATTTGTTAGATTGAATACATCCATACTGCGATCCACGATTTCGTAATATTCTTGTTAATTTTCTGGTATCAATGTTAGAAATAACGATAATTTTTTTTTCTTTAATATATTGTAATAAATTTTTTGTACTTCGATAATTACTAGAAATATTAGAAATATTTTTTAGAATAACACCTTTGGCATAAATATTTTTTGATTCTTCATCATCTATATTAACACCAACATTACCAATATGAGGATATGTAAAAGCAATTAATTGATCAGCATAAGATGGATCGGTTAAAATCTCTTGGTATCCTGTCATAGAAGTATTAAATACTATTTCACCTATTACATATCCATCGGTTCCAGAATTATAACCATGAAAAATAGTACCATCTTGTAACACTAAAATTGCTGGTTCTTTCACAAATTTTCTCCAAATAAATCTTAATTATTTATTTTATTTTTTTCAATAGAAGAAAGATTTTTAAATATGTCTGACATATTAAATAATCCATTTTTTTATTTTTAATCCAAATAGCAGCTTTTATAGCTCCCCTAGCAAAGGCAGATCGATTAGTTGCTTTATGTATAATTTCAATTTGTTCTCCGAGATCGGCAAATAAAATTTTATGTTCTCCAATAATATCGCCTCCGCGTACTACGGAATAACCGATTTTATTTTTTTTACGAGGTCCGACGATTCCATATCTTTGAAATATTGTATCTTTATTAAAATTCCATCCCATAGATTCAGATATATTTTTTCCTATTTGTAAAGCGGTACCTGAAGGCGCATCAACTTTATTTCTATGATGATATTCAATAATTTCAATATCTACATATTTACCAATAATAGAAGCGATATATTTTGTAATATTATATAATAAATTAATACCAATACTAAAATTTGGTGAAAAAAGTATAGCTATATTTTTTGCTGCCGATTTTATAGTTTTTAGTTGTTGTTCATTAAATCCCGTAGTTCCTATAATGATGTTTTTTTGATTTTTTATACAGTATTTTAAATTATTTATAGTATTTTGGGGAGTTGTAAAATCTATTAATACGTCATATAATAAATTTCTTTCATGGTTATTTTTTAATATTTTTAAAAAAAAGTAATTTAGAAAATCTTTTTTTATTTCTGACTGTTGTTCTTTTGCTTTTTTAGAATTTTCATTAATAATAGCACCTATTAATGATGTCTCTTGATTTTTTATTGTTTCTTTAATTAATATCTTTCCCATGCGACCAAAAGCGCCGGAGATTATTATTTTTGTTTTTTCTTGATTCATTATTATACTCACATATTTTTGTATTTTTTTAATTAATAATATAAATTTAAATATTTTTGTGGATATTAAAACATAGTAATCGTCTATTCATAAAGAATATATATTAATTATAAATTAATATAAGAATTTTACATGTTAAAAACATTCATAATTAATCTAATATTAATATATCTTAATATATAAAAAATTTTCGGTAAAAAAGATAAATAAATTATTTATTTATTTTACTTTATGAATTTAATAGTATATATGTTTTTAGAAATTTTTTATACAAATAAACGACTTTCTTCTTTTCCTTCAATATTATTCACACATCGAGCGCAAATATGTATATTTTTTTTAAATTCTTGTAAATATTTAGAATAATTCCAACATCTTTGACATTTTATTCCATTTATTTTTTTAATTAAAAATTGTACGTTATTAAATAGACTATTTCTTTTTAAATTCATAGGCGCAAATTTATAGTGACTTAACTTTACTTGTGATACTGAAAATATGAATTTTAATTCTAAACAAATAGGTGATAGAATATTTAATATTTTATTATTCGTATATAAAATAACTTCTGTTTCTAGAGAATTTTTAATTTTTTCTTTTTTTATTTTTTTTTCTAAAATTTTATTTATTTCATTTCGTAATAAGAATATTTTTTTCCAGAAAAAATTATTAAATTTTTTACATGGAGGTATATATTTAATTTTTTTAAACCATTGAGAAATAAAAATAAATTTTTCTTTATTACCGTGTAATTGCGTCCAAATTTCTTCTGAAGTAAAAGATAGTATAGGGGAAATCCAGCGAACTAATGATTGTAATATATAGTATATTGTAGTTTGACTACTTCTCCGAGCTTGACTTTTTTTATTCATGGTATATTGACGATCTTTAATAATATCTAAGTATCGTGATCCTAAATTTATTGAACAAAAATAAATAATTTTTTGAACAACATCATGGAAATTATATTCTTGATATTCTTGAATAATTAAAAGTTGTGTTTGGTAAGTTTTTTGTAAAATCCATCGATCTATAAATAACATTTTTTTATAAGAAATAAGATGTTTCGAAGAATCAAAATCAAAAATATTAGATAATAAAAATCGAATTGTGTTTCTTATTCTACGATAGTGATCAGAAATTTGTTTTAAGACTGTATTAGAAATGGAAATTTCAGTAGAATAATTAGTATATGCTACCCATAACCTTAAAATGTCTGCTCCCCATATCTTAATAATATCCTGAGGTTTAATTGTATTATTTAATGATTTTGACATCTTTTTTCCATTTTTATCAACTACAAAACCATGAGTAATTACGGTTTGGTACGGAATTTGTTTTTTTGTAATCATAGATATTATTAAAGACGACATAAACCAACCACGATGTTGATCTGATCCTTCTAAATATAAATCTGCTATATTATTTGTTTTATTTAATACATTGTATTTGTATATATTTAATCGATGATTAGATCCTGACTCAAACCATACATCTAAAGTATCTGTAACTTTTTTATATAGATGGATATCTTCTTTTTTTAAAAAATCTCTTTTATTTAATTTCCACCATATTGTACTGCCATGTATTTTAATTTTTTTAATAATTTTTTGGAGTATATTAAATGTATCAGAATGCGGTTTTCCAGTTTTTTTATGTATAAAAAATGGAATCGGAACACCCCATGTTCGCTGTCTTGAAATACACCAGTCAGGTCTATTTTTCAGCATATTCTTCATTTTTTCTTTATTCCATTGAGGAATCCATGAAGTATTTTCGATTTTTTCTGATAATTCTTTTAACCAAGATGAGTTTGAGGTTTTTATAAACCATTGCGGTGTTGCTCTAAAGATTACCGGTTTTTTATGCCGCCAACAATGAGGGTAAGAATGTATAATATCTTCTGTATATAATAATGCATTATTTTTTTTTAATAATTTTAAAACAATATTTTCTTTATTAAAAATATATTTTTTATTTAGTTTAGGAAAGGAGATTAATTTATAATACCCTTTTGAGTTTATTATATTTATAGGATTAATATTATTTTTTTTACACTCAATAAAATCTTCTAATCCATGATCAGGCGACATATGTACAATACCTGTTCCTAAAATTTCTGTAACATATTTTGATATAATAATTGGTATTTCAACATTAAAAAAAGGATGTAATGTTATTAAATCTTTTAATATTTTTCCGGAAAAAATAGAAATTATTTTCCATTTTTTAGTATTCATTTTTTTCATTACAGATTCTGTTAATTTAACACTACATATATAATGTTTTTTTTGGACTTTAATTAATTGATAATAAAAATTTATATTAACAGCAATAGCTTGAGAAGAAGGTAAGGTCCAGGGAGTTGTTGTAAAAATTATAACCGAAATATTATTAATATCATTGAGAGTTTCTTCATTTTTATAGGGATAAATTTTTTTAAAAAATTTTTTTGTATCTAAAAGTGTATAAGTTATATAAACAGAAAGAGATTTTTTAGGAAAGTAATCTATTTCTGCTTCTGCTAAAGCAGATTGACATTTTAAGCACCAATAAATTGGTTTAAAATCTTTAAATATATATCCTTTTTTAAAAATATCTGCTAAAGTTTTAATAGTATTGGCTTCGTTTACATAATCCATAGTACAACTTGCATTATTCCAGTCCGCTAAAATACCTAATCGAATGAAATCTTTTTTTTGTTTTTTGATTTGTTTTTTTGTGTATTTAAAACAAAGTTTATGAAAATCATTTTTAGTAATTTTTTTTAATATATTTAATTTTTTTTCTATTTTTTGTTCTATAGGTAATCCATGGCAATCCCAGCAAGGTATAAATGGAGCATAAAATCCTGACATACGTTTAAATTTTAATATAATATCTTTTAAAATTTTATTAACAGCATGTCCAATATGTATTTCCCCGTTAGCATAAGGAGGTCCATCATGCAAAAAAAAATATTTTTTTCGTTCTTTTGACAGAGTATTAATTATTTTATATAAATGGATTTTTTCCAATTTTTTTAAAATTTTTGGTTCTTTTTTTATTAGATTTGCTTTCATTGAAAAATTTGTTTTAGGTAAATTTAAAAAATTTTTATTAGTATTCATTACATATCCGTTATTCATGATTTATATAAAATTAAAAATTCTTATTTATTAAATAAAAAAATTTTAATATTTTAATAGGTATTAAGATAATAAGAAAAAATATTGTTTTATATAACAATTATAAAATTTAATAAATATTTATATATAACAATATTAATTAAAAATTGATTATTTGTTTTTCTAATATTCATTATTTATTTTAAATATATATAAATTTTAAATCTATTTTTTAAGTATATAACTGTTTCATTTTTATCGGGTGTTTTAAGATTTTTTAAATATTATTAAATAATATATATTGTACACATATTTTGTACATGTTAAAATTATATATTCATCTAAATTAGTATTATTTTTTAATAAAAAATATAATATTTAAAATATTATAAATATTTAAATTTAGACATTGGTATATTAATATTAATCTATATATGCAAGGAGATAATAATAATTTGGCTAACTTAAAAGCATCAAAAAAAGATTCACTTGCATCCAAAAAACGTAGAATTTACAATGTTAGTAAACGCTCTATGATCAAAACATTTATAAAAAAGGTGTATTTTTTTATTAAGGAAGGAAATAAAAAAAAAGCATTACATGCATTTTCTTTAATGCAACCTATACTTGACAGACATGTTGCGAAAGGAATTATACATATTAATAAAGCGTCAAGACATAAATCAAAACTAATCAATTGTATTAAGAAAATAATATAATAATTATTTTATTGAGTAAATAAAATATATAACGGGAGAAATAAGTATTGCTTCTATGGTAATAATGGTAGAAAGCAATACCCCTTTCTCTCTATTATTTTTATGCAGTTAAGTTATCAAAAAATCTTTTTACACTATCGAAAAAATGTTTTGAACGCGGGCTATTATTTTTTCCTTTATAATTATTTCCAAAACTTTGACCTAATTTTTGTAAAAGATCTTTTTGAGATTCATTTAAATTGACGGGGGTTTCTACAATAACTTTACAGAATAGATCGCCAGGATATCCTTTACGAACTGAAGTTACACCTTTACCTCTAATTCTAAATAGTTTTCCGGATTGTGTTTCAGGCGGTATTTTAAAATTAATTCTTCCAGTAAGCGTTGGAACTTCTATTTCTCCTCCTAAAGCAGCTAAAACAAAAATTAATTGGGACTTCACAAGATAAATTATTTTCATCTCGTTCAAAAATATTATGTTTTTTACGGAAATTTGTACATATAAATCTCCTGAATTTGCGCCACGTTTTCCTGCTTCACCTTCTTTATTTAATCGAATTCGATCGTTTGTATTAATACCTGCAGGAATCTTAACGGATAATTTCTTGGATTTTTTAACTCTACCTTGTCCATAACAGATTGAACATGGATTTTTAATAATAGTTCCGGTACCATGACATGTTGGACATGTTTGTTGTACACTAAAAAATCCTTTTTGCATTTGAATTTGTCCATGTCCATTACAACTATGGCATGAATTGGATGCTGTTCTATTATTAGAACCAGTACCATAGCAAGCGTGACATTTTTCAAATCTTGGAATTATTATTTCTTTAGTTATTCCATGAACTGCTTCTTCTAAAGTTAAAGTGAGATTATATTGTAAATCAGAGCCTTTTTCTTGCGTTTTTTGTTGATTATTACCGAAAATATCTCCAAATACATCTCCAAAAATATCATTAAAATCTGATGTTGATGATGTAAAGGTACTATTAAATCCATTGGTTGTATTATTTTGTTCAAAAGCAGCATGTCCATATTGATCATAAGCGGCTCTTTTTTTACTATCACTTAGTACTTCATAAGCTTCTTTAACTTTTTTAAATTTTTTTTCTGCGTCTTTTTTTCCTTGATTTCGATCTGGATGATATTTCATTGCTAATTTTTTATAGGCTCTTTTAATTTCATAATCTGTTGCGGTATTACTTAGCCCTAATGTTTGGTAATAATCGTTTTGTGCCATGATTTTTTATTATTCTTAGTATTAAAAATTATATAAACGGATGAAAATATTTTTACATCCGTTATATAATATTTGAGTGATATATGAAAATATTTTATATAATTTATGGTTATTTTTTTTGTTTTCTTTTACTTCTTCAAATTCTGCATCTTCAACATTTTCTGTTTTTTTATTATCATTAATATCATTTGGTTGATTTTTATTATTTTCTTCGTTTTGTTGAATTTTTGTGATATTTTCATTTAGTTTAATAACATTTGTTATTTTTTCTTCTATATTTTTTTTGTTCTCTCCTTTTAAAGCTATTTCTAAATCTTGTAGAGATTGTGAGATTTCATTTTTTATAGAGTTTGAAATTTTATCTTTATATATTTCTAATTGTTTTTTAGTACTATGGATTAGTTGATCGCCTTGATTACGTACTTTTACTAATTCTTCGAATTGTAAATCTTTTTCAGCATTTTCTTGAGCTTCAGAAATCATTTTTTTTATTTCAGATTCATTCAATCCAGATGATGCTTGTATTGTGATTTTTTGTTCTTTTCCGGTTGTTTTATCTTTTGCAGAAACATGCAAAATTCCATCAGAATCAATATCAAAAGTTACTTCAATTTGTGGAATTCCTCGTGGAGCACCTTGAATTCCATCTAAATTAAATTGTCCTAATGATTTATTATCTGCTGCTCTTTTTCTTTCTCCTTGTAAAATGTGAATTGTAACAGCGGATTGATTATCTTCTGCAGTAGAAAAAACTTGGCTATGTTTTGTAGGAATAGTAGTATTTTTTCCTATTAATGGAGTCATAATTCCACCCATAGTTTCTATACCTAAAGATAAAGGTGTAACATCTAATAATAAAACATCTTTTACATCTCCAGACAATACTCCGCCCTGTACTGCAGCACCAACCGCAACCGCTTCATCAGGATTAACATCTTTTCTTGGTTCTTTTTTAAAGAAATCTGCAACCTTTTTTTGTACTAATGGCATCCTTGTTTGCCCACCTACTAAAATGACATCATGAATTTGTGAAATATTTAATCCAGCATCTTTTAGTGCCACTTGTACAGGATTGATAGATTTCATAATTAAATCTTCAACTAAAGATTCTAATTTTGATCTGGTAACTTTAATATTTAAATGTTTTGGACCAGTTTTATCAGCACTAATATATGGTAAATTTACATCTGTTTGTTGAGCAGAGGAAAGTTCTATTTTTGATTTTTCTGCAGCTTCTTTTAATCTTTGCATTGCTAAAGGATCATTTCGTAGATCTATTCCTTGTTCTTTTTTAAATTCATTTACTAAAAAATTAATTAATCGATTATCAAAATCTTCACCACCTAGATGTGTATCTCCATTTGTTGCTAATACCTCAAAGGTTTTTTCTTTATCAACATCATCAATTTCTATAATAGAAATATCAAATGTTCCTCCGCCTAAATCATATACAGCTATGGTACGATTTCCTTTACCTTTATCTAATCCATATGCTAATGCAGCTGCGGTAGGTTCATTAATGATTCTTTTGACATTTAATCCTGCTATTCTTCCGGCATCTTTTGTAGCTTGTCTTTGAGCATCATTAAAATAAGCAGGAACAGTAATAACAGCTTCTGTCACTTTATGTCCTAAATAATCTTCAGCAGTTTTTTTCATTTTTTTTAAAATTTCTGCAGAAATTTGAGGTGGAGCAATATTATCATTATTTACTTTTATCCATGCATCTCCATTATTTGATTCAATAATTTTGTATGGCATAATTTTTAGATCACGTTGAATATCATCTTCTTTAAATTTTCTTCCAATTAATCTTTTAATGGCAAACAATGTATTTTTTGGATTTGTTATAGCTTGTCGTTTTGCTGGTTGACCTACTAATATTTCATTATTTAATGTGTAAGCAATGATAGAAGGAGTGGTTCGATCTCCCTCAGCGTTTTCTAAAACTCGAGCTTTAGTTCCATCCATGATTGCTACACATGAATTTGTTGTTCCTAAATCAATTCCTATAATTTTACTCATTGATCAATTACCTCTTAGTTATAATATATTTTATATATTATATATAATATAAAAATTTGTAACAAGATAATATTAATTACATGGGGTCAGTTTATCTAGCGTCAAGGGTTAACAAGAAATTTAATTTATAAAATATGATTTTATATTTTTGTAATAAAATTAATTTTTTAAAAAATCGTTACAATATTTAAATTTTTTAACTATTATTTATATATATTTATTAAAAATTATCATTTTTTTAGAATAAAATGGTATAATTATTAAACTCAAAACATTAAAAATTATTTTTTAAATAAAAAAATTATATATATAACAAACAATTACATTGAAATTAAATAAATTTTTTATTTTTAAGATATCTTACTTATAAGATTTTAATTATGACATTATATAATTCAAGGCAAGTTGATAATTTTTTATTTTTATTTGTGGTAGTTTTTTATTTGTATGATTATGTTATTATGTGGTTTTTTTTAGGTGCAAAATCTGAATCTAAAAATAGAGATATACCTTTTGAATCAGGCGTTAATACTGTTGGACGAATTAATTTACGAATGCCTATTCAGTTTTCTTTATTTGCTATTTTATTTGTAATTTTTGATGTTGAGGCTTTTTATTTATATTTATGGTCAGTTAATGTAGAGGAAGTAGGTTGGATAGGTTTTTTTGAAATATTTTTTTATTATAATGTTTTTAATTACTATCTTGTATTTAATAAAAAAAATATGTTAAAATGGATTTTATCTCATAAAGAATAATATATATTATTGATCTATTAAATAAAAAACATTTTTTATATAAATAAATATCATATTATAGTTATAATATATTTGTTAATAATAGAAAAAGGGTTTATTAACTTATGAAATATACATTAACACGTATTCATAAAAAAAAAAAATAAATTGTTAAAATCCTATCCTTTACGTGATGTACAAACAGCTATAGATCCATTTGAAGAATATTTAAAAAAATAATATTTTTTTTGGAAGTATTGCAAAATTTTTTCACAAATGTGTTAACTGGGGCCGTAAAAATTCTTTATGGCCATATAATTTTGGTCTTTCATGTTGTTATGTAGAAATGGTTAGTGCTTTTACTTCGATACATGATGTATCTCGTTTTGGTTCAGAAGTATTACGCGCATCTCCTAGACAGGCAGATTTTATGGTTATTGCTGGTACACCATTTATAAAAATGGCTCCTGTAATACAACGATTATATGATCAAATGTTAGAACCTAAATGGGTAATTTCTATGGGATCTTGCGCTAATTCTGGTGGTATGTATGACGTGTACTCAGTGGTACAAGGTGTTGATAAATTTATTCCTGTAGATGTCTATATCCCCGGTTGTCCTCCAAGACCTGAAGCATATATTCATGGTTTACAGTTATTACAAGACTCAATTTCTCAAGAACATAGACCATTATCTTGGGTAATAGGAGAGCAAGGTATATATAAAGCTGATTTTGTTGCGGAAAAGAAAAAAAAATATTAATAGAATTGCTGTAACTAATATTTCAAATGACGATATTATTTAAAATAAAATACCGTCTGTACGTATATTACTTATACATTTTATTTCACTCTTATTGTATGTTACTGTGGTAAAATCAAGTTTGATTTTTTTGACATACTTTTAAAAAATTTAATATAATATATTTATGAAAAATATTTCAACTTGTTCCATTGTTTCTTCTTTATTTCAACATTTTGGAAAAGAAAATTTTTTTTCTCAAAAAACATATTTAGACTGTCCGGTATTGTGGATTGATCGTTCTTTATTGTTAAAAGTAATTCAATATATATATGATTTTAAAAATAATACATATTCAATATTATTTGATTTACATGGTACCGATGAACGTTTACGAAAAAATCGTATTTTTCTTCCTGAAAATATTGATTTTTCTGTATTTTATCACTTTCTTTCGATTTATGATAATAGTGATTTAATGATTAAAGTTGCTTTATTAAAAGATCATTTAAAATTACCAACCATATCATCTATTTTTTTAAATGCTAATTGGTATGAACGTGAAACATGGGAAATGTTCGGAATAACTTTCACTAATCATCCGCATTTAACTAATCTTTTAATGCCAGGTAATTGGGTTGGACATCCATTAAGGAAAGATTATCCATCAAGAGCAACAGAGTTTGACTCATTTTTTTTTAATAAACAAAAAGAAGAATTAGCGATGGAAAATCTTAATTTTAAACCAGAATCTTGGGGTTTAAAAGAAAGTCAAGATGGATTAGATTATATGTTTTTAAATTTAGGTCCAAATCATCCATCTTCTCATGGTGCTTTTCGTATAATTTTACAATTATATGGTGAAGAGATTATTAATTGTGTTCCTGATATAGGATACCATCATCGTGGTGCAGAAAAAATCGCTGAAAGACAATCTTGGCATAGTTATATTCCATATACTAATCGTATTGAATATTTAGGCGGGTGTATTAATGAAATGCCATATGTTTTAGCAGTAGAAAAATTAGCTGGTATTACTGTACCCAGTAAAGCTGAAGTAATTCGTATTCTTTTATCTGAATTATTTCGTATTAATAGTCATTTACTATTTATTTCTACTTTTATTCAAGATACTGGTAGTATGAGTACCGTTTTTTTAGCTTTTACAGATAGACAAATCATTTATGATTTGATTGAAGAAATTACAGGTGCCCGTATGCATCCTGCATGGTTTCGAATAGGTGGTGTAGCAAAAGATTTACCAAAAAATTGGTCAATTTTATTAAAAAAATTTTTAAAATGGTTACCAAAACGATTAAATTTTTATATAAATGTAGCTTTAAAAAATAGTATTTTAATTTCTCGCTCTAAAGGTGTTGCATCATATAATCGTAAAAATGCGTTATCATGGGGAGTAACTGGTGCAGGATTAAGAGCCACAGGAATTAATTTTGACATACGTAAATGGAGACCATATTCTGGATATCAGAATTTTGATTTTGATATACCAATTGGTGATAATTATAGTGATGCGTATACCCGTGTTTTATTAAAAGTTGAAGAGATTAGACAAAGTTTAAGAATATTGCAGCAATGTTTAAAAAATATGCCGTCAGGACCCTTTAAATCAGATCATCCATTATCAACTCCACCTAATAAGTCTAATACAATGCAACATATCGAAACTTTAATCACACATTTTTTACAGGTTTCATGGGGTCCAGTTATACCAGCGAATGAAAGTTTTCAGATGGTTGAGGCTTCTAAAGGTGTTAATAGTTATTATTTAATTAGTGATGGTAGTACAATGAGTTATCGTACTAGAATTCGTACTCCAAGTTTTGCTCATTTACAACAAATTCCTGCAGTAATTAATGGATCGTTAATATCAGACTTAATTGTTTATTTGGGTAGTATTGATTTTGTGATGTCTGATGTTGATCGTTAAATAAAAATTTTAAAAATATAATTAATTATAGGAAATTTAATTGTGTTTCAATTAAGTAAAACTGAAATTTCAGAAATCAATATAAAAAAAAACATTACTCTGATATGAGAGCTGTTTCTATAGAAGCTTTAAAAATTGTTCAGAAAAATAGAAAATGGATATGTACGGATGCAATTCTTTCTATTGCTACTATTTTAGGTATTTCAGCGGAAGAGGTAGAGGGTGTAGCGACTTTTTATTGTCACATCTTTCGTCAACCTGTAGGGCGTAATATAATTAAGTATTGTGATAGTGTAGTTTGTTTTATTAATGGATATTTAGATATTGAAAAAAAGTTAATGCAATTGTTAAAAATCAAAATTGGGGAAACAACACAAGACGGAAGATTTACTTTATTACCAACATGTTGTTTAGGGGCATGTGATAAAAGTCCAGTATTATTGATTAATGAAGATATACATCATAACTTAACAGGTGATTGTATTTCTCATTTATTGGAAAAATATAAATAAATATGATGAAAAAAAAATCAGAAACACATCCTTTAACCTGGAGATTAGATGGATTATATACTCCTATTTGGATAGAGGAATATTCCAATAAAAATGGTTATAATGCATTGAAAAAAACATTAAAAACTTTAAGTTCTCAAGATATTATTTCATTAGTTACTAAATCTGGTTTAAAAGGAAGAGGGGGTGCTGGTTTCCCAACTGGTTTAAAATGGGAATTAATGGTAAAGAATTCTACTCCTCTTAAAAAACGTTATTTAATATGTAATGCTGATGAAATGGAACCGGGAACTTATAAAGATAAATTATTAATGGAATATTTACCGCATCAGTTAATTGAAGGAATAATATTAAGCGCGTTTGCATTACAAGCAATATGTGGTTATATTTTTTTACGGGGAGATTATTATGTAGCTGAGAAAAATTTAAATAAAGCATTACAAGAAGCTCGATATAAAGGGTTTTTAGGGAAGAATATTCTTAATAGCGGATTTAATTTTGATTTATTTCTCCATACTGGAGCTGGTAGGTATATTTGCGGAGAAGAAACTGCATTAATTAACTCTTTAGAAGGTAAACGAGCTAATCCAAGATATAAACCACCTTTTCCTGCTCATGTTGGGTTATGGGGTTGTCCTACTTGTGTTAATAATGTAGAAACTTTGTCTAATATCCCCTCTATTGTTTTAAATGGTGTAAAATGGTATAAAAGTTTGTCTAATAGTATAGATTCAGGAACTAAATTAATGGGTTTTTCTGGTAGCGTGAAAAGAGCTGGAGTATGGGAATTACCTTTAGGAATTACTGCAAGAGAAATTTTAGAAGATTATGCACATGGCATGAAATTCGGATGTCAACTAAAAACTTGGCAACCAGGTGGAGTCGGGACGGCCTTTTTATCTTCTAATCAACTTGATACTGCTATGGATTTTGTGAGTTTACAGAAAATAGGGAGTCGATTAGGGACAGGATTAGCAATAGCAGTTGGACATAAAATTCAAATGGTTTCATTATTATTAAATATTGAAACATTTTTTTCACGTGAATCTTGCGGTTTATGTACCCCGTGCAGAGAAGGTTTACCATGGATTGTAAAAATATTACAAGATTTAAATAATGATAATGGTCAGCCAGGAGATATTGAACTTTTAGAAGAATTATGTTGTATGTTGGGGCCAGGAAAAACATTTTGTGCACATGCACCCGGAGCTATATCTCCTTTATATAGTGCAATTAAATTATTTCGTAAAGAATTTCAAATGTGTATTCAAAATAAAAAAGAACGTATAAAAAATAATGACTATTTAATTAATCTATGATTTTATTTGAAAATTTTTTATTTGAATTATTTTATTTTTGAAAATGTTAATTAATTTGTTACATATATATTTTTAAAAACGTATATAATGGTTAGTATGGTATAAGTATGATAAAAATTTATATTGATAAAAAAAAATTTTTATAAAAAAATCTATAAATATTTTACAAGCATGTTTGTCTTTAGGATTTGACATACCATATTTTTGTTGGCATCCTGCTTTAGGAAGTATTGGTGCATGTAGGCAATGTGCAATAAAAATATATAAAAGTAGTACAGATGATAAAGGTATAATTGTAATGTCTTGTATGACTTCTGTTCAAGAAGGCATGATAATTTCTATTACTGATGGTGAAGTAGAAAAATTTCGTAAAAATATTATTGAGTTAATGATGTTAAATCATCCGCATGATTGCCCGGTATGTGCCGAAGGAGGTAGTTGTCATTTACAGGATATGACTGTACTTAATCAACATTTTTCTCGTCGTTTTAGATTTGAAAAACGAATATTTAAAAATCAATTTTTAGGTCCGTTATTAACGCATGAGATGAACCGTTGTATTACATGTTATCGTTGCGTGAGATATTATAATGATTATTCTGGAGGAAAAGATTTTGGAGTATACGGCATTTCTAATAAAATTTATTTTGGAAGATTAAAAAATGGAAGTTTAGAAAGTGAATTTTCTGGTAATTTAATTGATGTTTGTCCTACAGGGGTTTTTACAGATAAAACCAATAAAAATAATTTTTATCGAAAATGGGATTTACAATATACACCTAGTATTTGTCATCATTGTAGTATTGGTTGTAACATTAGTATTGGAGAAAAATTAGGTAAAATATGTCGTATTGATAATAGATATAATAAAAATATTAATAAATATTTTTTATGTGATTTAGGACGATTTAGTTATGGATATTCTAACCTCAAAAATAGATTAAAAAATCCATTTCAACGTATAAAAAATACTATTCATTCATTAAATTATTCTGATGCTATTAAAAAAACATCTAGTCTTGTAAATTCTTCGCAATCTTCTATTCTAGGGATCGGTTCAGTACGAGCTAGTTTAGAAAGTAATATAGCATTATATAATTTAGTTGGAAAAAACAACTTTTCTAATGGTATGCCGAACAAATTAAATAAATGTGCAAAAATAATTTTAAAAAATCTTAAAAATGGTGGTTTTAATATTCCTTCGATATCGGACATTGAGACTTATGACGTAATATTAATTATTGGTGAAGATATTACGCAAACAGCCCCTCGGGCAGCGTTAGCTGTACGTCAAGCTATTAATAATATTAATAATAATATAAAAAATAACTTAAACCATAAAAATATGTCTGAGATCCCCTTATGGCATTCGTATGCAATTCAAAATGCAACTCAACATAAAAAAAACAAATTATTCATAACATCTTTAGATAAAACAAAATTAGATGATATTAGTATATGGAGTTATTATGGATCAATAAAAAAACAAATTGAATTAATTAATTTTATTACAGAATATATTCATGATGATACTTATATTATTCATAAAAAATATTCTAAATCTGTATTACAAAAAATAATTCTGATAGCACAAAGTTTAATGCAGGCAAAAAAACCACTTATTATTTCAGGAACATCTTATTTTGATGATCAAATTCTTAAAGTTGCAATAAATATTGCAACAAGATTAAAAGAAAAAGGTTTACCCGTAGGATTAGCTTTATTTCCATTATCCGTGAATAGTCTAGGTTCTATATTAATTTCTGATATTTCTTTAAATGATGTTTTTAAAAGAATAAATAATAATAATATCAATACGTTAATTATTTTAGAAAATGATTTGTATCGCTTTGTTTCATACTTTAAAGTTAAAAAATTATTAGATAAAGTGACTAATATTATTGTGATAGATCATTATTTTAATCAAACGGTAAATCATGCTAGTATTTTTTTACCTTGTTCTAATGGTTTTGAAAGTTCAGGTACAGTAATTAATTATGAAAGTAGAGCACAACGTTTTTTTAGAGCTTTTATACCTCATTTTTACAATTCTAAAATTCTTGTTTTAGATAGTTGGCGTTGGTTATATGCTATTAAAAATTTTATTTTTTCATTTCGTATGATTGAAAAATTTACTTTAGATAATATCATAGATTTATGTTGTTTATTATTTCCAATATTTAAAATAATTAAAAAAATAGCTCCTAATTCTTTATTTCGTATGACTGGTCAAAAAATTGCACGATCTTCATATCGTTCTAGCGGGCGAAATGCATCATATAATAATAAAAATAGTATTCAATCGTCTGTACCACCTGATTACGATACAATGTTTACTTTTTCTATGGAAGGCGGAAGTGTTCAAAGTATCAAAGAAAACTTTTTATATCTTCCTTTTTCGCATTCCCCGGGTTGGAATTCAGGGCAATCTTATTATAAATCAGAAAAGTTATTACAAAATAAAAAAAATTCTTTTTATAATAATGATTTATTATTTCCGAATGTTATTAATAAAGATATATTGTATTTTTCTTTTTTAAATAAAAAATTAAAACATCAAAAAATATTAGAATCATTTACAGTAGTGCCTTATTATTTTTTATTACATAGCGAAGAATTAAGTCAACAATATTTTAAAAGACTTAATAAAGTGAATTATTTTTACGTTATAATAAATATTAAAGATGCTTTATTATTAAATTTAAATCAAGGTGATATTATTAAATTTCAATTTGAAATGAATATATTTAATTTTCCAATTTGTTTATCTAATAAATTAGATCAAGGTTTATTAGGGTTACCGATAGGAAATATTGAGATTCCACAAAGTATTATCGGAAATTTAATAACAAATATTCAAAAAAAGGATGCTTAATGAATAATTTTTTTAGCAGTAATTTTTTTTTTATTCATAATAAAAGAGTTATAACCGCAATTATTTTGTTTTCAGTCATTATTTGCGCTTCTTTTTTAACTGTTATTGAAAGAAAAATATTAGGGTTTTTACAAAATCGTTATGGTCCAAATAGAGTAGGTTGGAATGGTTGTTTACAAATTTTAGCTGATGGTATTAAATTAATCTTCAAAGAAGACTGGATTCCCCCATTTAGCGAAAAATTTTTATTTATTTTAGCCCCGGTTATTTCTTTTCTTTCTTTATTACTAGTCTACGCTACTATTCCAATAACACATAATATATTAATTATTGATTTAAAAATTGGTGTTTTATTTTTTTTAATCATGGGATCACTATCTGTTTATGGAATTTTATTGGCTGGTTGGTCTAGTCGTAATAAATATTCGTTATTAGGAGCAATACGATCTATAGCGCAAATGTTAAGTTATGAAGTTTTTTTAGGGCTTTCTATGATGGGTGTTGTTATGAAAGCAAAATCTTTTAATATAGTAGATATTGTTAAGTCTCAAACTGTACTTTGGAATATTATACCTCAATTTTTTGGGTTTTTAATTTTTTTTATTTCTTGTGTAGCTATATGTCATCGACATCCTTTTGATCAGCCAGAATCTGAACAAGAATTAGCTGATGGGTATCATATTGAATATTCTGGAATGAAATTCGGAATGTTTTTTATTGGAGAATATATTTCTATGATTACCACCTCTTCATTAATAACATGTTTATTTTTTGGGGGATGGTTAGGTCCATTTTTTCAGCCTATTTTTTGGTTTTTTATTAAAACTATGTTTTTTCTTTTTTTAATTATTTTATTGAGAGCTTCTATTCCTCGTCCTAGATATGACCATGTTATGTTATTTAGTTGGATTTTTTGTTTACCAATAGCTTTATTAAATTTATTATTTACTGGCATTATGATTTTATTAAAAATAATATAGAATAAGGTGTTTATGAAAATAAAAAATATATTTTTTGGATTATATAGTCAGTTACGTAGTATAATATTGATTTTTTTAAATCTTTTTGCTAAAAGAGAAACCAGATTATACCCCGAATCTGCGTTAAATTTATCGTCACGATATCGTGGCCGTATTATATTAACACGAGATCTTAAAGGAAATGAACGGTGTGTTGCTTGTAATCTATGTTCAGCTGTTTGTCCTACAGATTGTATTGAAGTTAAAAAATCAGAAAAAAAAAATGGTCGTTGGTATGCAAAATCTTTTAAAATAAATTTTTCGCGTTGTATTTTTTGTGGTTTATGCGAAGAAGCTTGTCCCACCGCTGCTATTCAATTAATTCCAGATATTGAGTTAAGTGATTTTTCAAAGAAATATTTAATTTATAAAAAAAAAGATTTACTTATTTCAGGTCCTGGAAAATATCATGATTATGATTTTTATTCGGTTTCTGGTGTCAATATTAATGATAATTTAAAAAATAATAGTTCAGAAAAGATTTTAAATACTGTTGATACCACTTCTCTTTTACCTTAAAAGGTTTGTATTGTATGGTTATATTATTTTATTTTTTTGGTATATCATCTATTTTTTGGGTTATGTTAATGTTATTTAGTGCCCATTTAATTTATGTATTGTTGTATTTTGTTTTATTTATTTTATCACTGTCGGGAATATTTTTTATTTTAGGATCATATTTTTTAGGTGCATTAGAAATTATTATTTATGCTGGTTCAATTATTGTATTATTTTTATTTATTATTATGTTAATGGATTTTAATAAAAAATCGGAGTTTCAATTTTTTTTTAAGTTTTATTTTTCTTTAAAAGATATTTTGTTTTTTTGTTATTTTATGTTATTAATTTTATTTTTATATTTAGAATATAATATAACTTCTGAAAAAAATATATTTTTTAATATAACATCAGCGCATGATATTAGTTATTATTTATTTGGAAAATATTGTTCTCTTGTAGAGTTAGTATCGTTGCTATTATTTTCATCAGTAATTCTTGTATGTTTTTTTATGAAAAAACATAAATATAACAGTATTATTATAAATAAAGGTTTAAAATAAATGTTTTTATCAATAAATAATTGTTTAATTTTATCTTTTATTTTATTTTTTTTAGGTTTATCAATATTATTAATAAAACAAAATTTAATGTTTATTTTTATTGGTTTGGAAGTGATGATTAATTCAATATTATTATCAATGATTGCTATTAGTCATTATTGGAATCAATTAGATGGACAAATTTTATATATTTTGATTATTACAGTTGCCGCCTCAGAAGTCGGGATTGGATTAATATTATTAGTCAAAGTTTATCAAAATTATAAAACTTTAAATATATATATATTAAGCGAGATAAGTCAATGAATTTAATTTATTGGATTGCTTTTCTTCCTTTTTTGAATTGTTTTTTATTGTTATTTTTTAGTATTTTTTTTTCCAAAAAAAATGTTGGATTATTAGGAATTTTTTATTTTTTAACGTTTATGTTTTCTGTATATATAGGATATTACTATTATTCTTTTTTTAGAAATTCGGAATATATTTGTATACCATTATGGAAATGGATGACTGTTAATAATTATAATATTCAATTTGGTTTTTTAATTGATAGTTTATCGTTATCTATGTTAAATATGGTAACTTTTATTAGTTTTTGGGTATATTTTTTTTCTTTTTGGTATATGAATCATGATAAAGAATTTATTAAATATTTTTTATATATGAATGTTTTTATTTTTTTTATGTTGGTATTATTATTATCTGATAATTTAATTCTTCTCTTTTTATCTTGGGAAGCTATAGGTATTTGTTCATATTTATTAATTGGTTTTTATCGATATAATATGAAAAATGGAATTTCAGCAATGAAGTCATTTTTAATGACACGTTTTGGAGATATTTTTTTATTATTATCTATTTTTAATTTTTTTAAATTTCATACTGTAAATTTTCATACATTAAATTATATTATTAATAATCAAAAAATTTTTTATCAGAAAGACTATTTTTTATTTTTTTCGACTCTATTTATTGTAATAGGTATAATCGGAAAGTCTGCGCAAATACCACTAAATACATGGTTAACAGAAGCGATGGTTGGACCAACTCCTACATCTGCATTATTACATTCTACAACTATAGTAATTTCTGGTATTTATTTAATCTTAAGAGTATATCCGTTATTTTTATCTAATTTATATATTATGTATTTTCTTGCAATTTTAGGGTCTTTTACTGTTTTAATTGCTAGTTTTAATGCAATTTTTGAAAATGATATCAAGTGTATTTTAGCTTATTCTACAATGAGTCAAATTGGTTATATGTTTTTAGCATTAGGTACTTGTAATCCTGTTGGTGCAATTATACATTTAATTAGTCATGCTTTTTTTAAATCTTTACTTTTTTTATCTGCAGGATCTATTATTAGATATATGAATTCTGAAAAAAATATTTTAAAAATGAGTGGTAATTTATATAAAAAAATTCCATTAGTTTATTATTCATTTTTAATAGGTTGTGCATCGCTTATTTCTTTACCATTTGTAACATCTTCTTTTTATAGTAAAGGAAATATTTTATACAGTTTGCATTATAATCACCATATAGAATTTTTAATTATTGGATTTTTTGGTATTTTTTTAACATCTATTTATACGTCACGAATGTTTTTATTAATATTTCATAATAATAATACATGTGTTTTATCTTCTGTACGTTTTAATGTTTTTCATAATCTTCCTTTAATTATATTATCTTTTTTCTGTACCCCTTTGGTATGGTATTTTATATCACATTATTGTTTTTCTTTATATATATATAAAAAAATAAATTTATTTAGTAGATTTTATATTGAATTATTTTCGATATTATTCTCTTTTTTAGGTTTATTTTGCACTTATTGTTTTTTTTCTAAAAAAATAAAAAATTATATATTTGTACGTACACTTCTTTCATTACAAAAAAATTTTAGTCTTGATAAATTGTATGAATTTGTATTTATTGAATTGTTTTTAAAAATTGTATTTTTATTATCTAATGATCCGTTAAGTTATATCATTGATATATTTTCAGATATCTTTTTTTACTTAATGAATTATAAATTAAAACTTGAATATAAAAATGTGTTATGGCACATTAAATTATTTATTATATGTTGGTCAAGTATCGTACTATTATTGCTATTAATGTGAGTTCTCTATTTCTTTTACTATAGAAAATATTAATTTTTATAGATTAAAAATTAATATTTTACATATTTTTAAATTATTTATTATTTTTATATTTTAATATAATGTAAGGGTTTTATTTTAAATGTTACTTCTCATGTTAATTTTTATACCGTTTATAGGCGCTTTTTTTTCTTTATTGTCGGCGCGATTATATATTGAATTGCCTCGGATTATTGCATTATTTTCTATGCTTTTTTGTTTTTTTTATTTCAATATATTTATTTTGGAATAATTTTTTAGCATCTCAATGCAATAGTGTTGTTGTGCATCATTGGATATTAGATTTTTCCATTCCATGGATATCAAATTTTGGAATTTTTTTTCATATTGGTGTAGATCGACTTTCGTTATTAATGGTAATTTTAACTTCTTTTATTGGAATTATAGCGGTTCTTTGTGAATGGAATAGATATTATAAAAATATGGAAGTATTTTATTTTTTATTTTTACTTATTATCGGAGCAACATTAGGAATTTTTTTATCGATTGATTTATTTTTATTTTTTTGTTTTTTTGAATTATTACTTTTTTCCAATGTATTTTTAATTTTTTTATGGGGACATTCTTATATTGATTTTCAATATAGTCGCATTGATGCTGCTCGAAAATTTTTTATTTATTCACAATTATCTGGTTTATTTTTTTTATTGTCATCTTTATTATTAGTTTGGGTACATTATACTGATTCGGGGATTTGGACTTTTAATTATTGTATATTAAAAAATACATCTTTTTCTTTTATTACAGAATGTTTTTTAATGTTTGGTTTTTTTTTATCTTTTGCGATAAAAATGCCTTTAGTACCTTTTCATCATTGGTTTTCAATGTTACAAATGTTTACACCATCTTCCGGGTCTATTGATTTAATTGGTATTTTATTAAAAACATCGGTATATGGTTTTTTAAGATTTTCTATTATGCTTTTTCCTAGAGCAATACATTATTTTTCTAATTTTTTTTTACTTTTTGGGATTATTTCTGTTATATATGGAGTTTTTTTAGCTTTTTCGCAAAAAAACATGAAAAATTTTATATCTTATTCTTCTATTTCACATATGGGAGTTGTATTTATGGCTTTACATAGTGAAAATATTATTGCATATCAAGGGGTGGTTTTATATATTATTGCCTACACATTATCTACTTCAGCATTTTTAATTATCATTGGAATTATGCATAATTCTATAAAATCATATAATATTTCTGATATGAGTAATATTTTTTCTAGTAGTTCTATTTTATTTTTTTTCTTTCTATTTTTATCTTTAATCAATTTAGGTTTACCTGGTACTGGAAATTTTTCTGGCGAGTTTATTATGTTATGGGGAGTATTTTTTTCATCTCCTTGGTTTGGTACTATTCTTTTTTTCATTTTTATTTTATCAGCGGTTTATTGTTTAAATATTATTAATAAAATTCTATATGAACCTGTCTGTTCTAAAAAGAAATTTTTAGAAGTTTCTATATTAAATATAAGTATTTTAATTATATTGATAGGTAGTCTTATATTTTTCGGTTTATATCCCGATTTATTAATAAATTTTATTTATAATATGATTACTTGTCTATATCAACCATATATACCATTTTTTATAAAATATAAGGTAAAATACTAATAATGATAAGATTATTTAATATTATGATACCAGTATTCCCTATATTATTATTAATTATTACAGTAATGATTATTTTTTTTTTTAATATCGTTAAATCCTAATAAGAGTTATATTATTTATATAATAACATGTTTAGGTTTATGTATTAGTTTAATTTCGATATTTTTTGAAAGTAATAAAGGAATCAAATGGTATTCAGAATTATTCATTATAGATAAATATTCTAAATTATCTATGATTTTATTGTTGTTTACAAGTATTTATACTTGTATTTTTACATATTCATGGATAGAATTAAATATTGATAGTAATATTGAATTTTTTATTTTTTTATTATTATCAACTATTGGAGGTCTTATTGTTTTAACTTCATATCATATGTCAACATTATTTATTGGAATAGAATTATTATTTTTACCGGCATTAGGGGTAGTTGGTTATTTAAATGATATAAAAAAAAACTGTTTTTTTACTTTGAAGTATATGATTTTATCAATTTTTTCTTCTCTTACAATGTTATTTGGATTTTTAATTTTATATTCTTCTACTGGTCATTTATCTTTTACTCATATATCAAATATGTTTTTTTATTACCCTTCTTTAATGTTAGATAAGAAAACATTATTTGGTTTAATGACTATTTTTTTATCTTTTTTTTTTAAAGTTTCCTTATTTCCAATGCATTTGTGGGTTCCAGATATATATAATTGTATAAGTTCATTTTCATTAATTTATTTTTCTATTGCAATAAAAATTGCTATTCTTACATTTTTATCACGTTTTTTGTTTTATATTCCAGCTTTATATCATTGTAAAATTATATATATTTTATTAATTATTGTATCTGTTGGCTCAATTATTTTTGGCAATGGCATGGCTTTTTTTCAAAAAAATATTAATAAATTAATGGCATATTCTTCCGTTACTCATACAGGTTATATGTTATTAACTATATTAATATTATTTAATCGAGAAGAACAATTATTGTTAGAAAATTTCTACATATATTTTATTGGATATATATTAAGTATGATTTGTTTTTTTAGTATAAAGAGTTATATAGATTATTATTTTATGTATAAAAATTCTATACAATATGATAATTGCTTGAAAGGATTATATTGGAAAAATTCATTTCTTTGTATATGTATGACTTTATTATTGTTATCTTTTTCTGGCTTTCCTATAACTATTGGTTTTTGGGGAAAATTTTGTATTTTACGTTTCTTATTACACAAAAAATTATGGTTTATACTATTAATTATAATATTCAGTAATTTAATTGGAATGCAATGTTATATACCGGTTATTTGTAGTTTATATAAAAAAAAATATAATTGTTTAACTAAACAAAATAAAAGAAAACAATTAGTAAATATTTTTACAAATATAAAATATCTATTTATTTTGCTTTTAAGTTTTTTGTTGATTTTTTTAGGTATATATCCACAAAAAATTATAAGTATTATTGATATTTTTTAATACCTTTTTAAAGATTAATAAACATAGTAAATTTTTTAAAATATTTTTTTAAAAATATTTATTATTATATTAATTAAAATAATTAATATATTTTTATATTCTATCCGTTTTTTGTTTTTTTGATACGAAATGTTGGAGTGTTTTCCAACATTTTTATATTTTTTAAAAAATATAAAAAAATTTTTTTATTCTATAGATTTTATATAAAGAAATTCATGTCTATGTTTTGATATAGAATTTTGATTAGTTAAACATTTCAGAAATAGATTCTTCCTTGTTAATTCTTCGGATCGCTTCCGCTAACATTTTTGATAATGTTATTACACGTATATTTTTAAGGTTAATTATTTTTTTTGATAAAGGAATAGTATCACATACAATTATTTCATCGATTTCTGATTTTTTTAAATTTTCAGAAGCATTTCCAGATAATATAGGGTGTATTGCATAAGCAAATACGCGATGAGCGCCATTTTTTTTAAGTGCGTGAGCTGCTTGACATAATGTTGATCCTGTATCTATCATATCATCAATAAGAATGCAGTCACGATTTTTAATATTTCCAATTATATTCATTACCTGAGAAATATTTGGTTTTGGTCGTCGTTTATCAATAATAGCCATATCTGTATCAAATAATAATTTTGCAATAGTGCGGGCTCTAATAATACCTCCAATATCTGGTGATACAATAATTGGATTAATAAATTTTTTTATTAGCATATCCTGTAATAAAATTAAACTACCAAAAATATTATCAATTGGAATATCAAAAAAACCTTGTATTTGTTCTGAATGCAAATCAACTGTTAAAATACGATCTACTCCAGCATTAGATAAAAAATTTGCTATTACTTTAGCTGTAATAGGTACTCGAGTTGAGCTAATTCGTCTATCTTGTCGTGCATAACCGAAGTATGGAATTACTGCAGTGATTCTTTTTGCAGATGATCTACGTAAGGCATCTATCATAATAATTAATTCCATTAAATTATCATTAGCAGGAGAACATGTTGATTGTATTAAAAATACATCTGAACCTCTTATATTTTCATGAATTTGTACGCTAATTTCACCATCACTAAAACGGCTTACGGTAGCTTTGCCTAGGTCTTTTTTTAGATTTTTAGAAATTAAAAGAGCTAATTGAGGAGTCGAGTTGCCTGCAAATAATTTCATGTTGTTCATTTTATTATATTACCATATTCATATGTAGGTATTTTAGATTATATATATGCAAGATTAATGTTATAAATTTTTTAAGTTTTTTATATATAATATTAAATAGAGAAAATAATCTTAAGACTATTAAAACGATAATATGTATAATATTGAATATATTTTTTTTATAATTTATTATATACATAATATTCTATGTAATATATCATAGAATAAATACGATAGAAAGTTATTGAAATATTTCGTTTGCATTAGTTATTTTTTGTTATTTTTATAAATATTATTATTTATTTTTATTTCGTATAATGAGATTAAAAATATAATTTTAATTTTTTTATATTTTTTAAAATATTGTCTAAATATAAAAAAGGTTATTTTTTTATGAAAGATTCAATTTTTAAAACGTTAAAAAATTTAATAAAGCGTTATAATGAATTAGAGTTTTTATTAAAAGATGGATATACTAATTTAAATAAACACAATTTCTCTAAATTATCACAAGAAAAATCTAAATTATTTAATATAAATAAATTATTTACATCTTGGAACAAAATAAATATTGATATTAATAATACAAAATTATTATTACATGATCTAACATTAGGTAGTTTAGCAAAAGATGAATTAAATTTTTTGATTTCTAAAAAAAAAAATATAGAATCAGAATTAAAATCTTTTTTACTTCCAGAAAATTCATACAATCAAAATTGTTGTTTTTTAGAAATAAGAGCGGCTACAGGAGGAAATGAAGCGGCTATTTTTTCAAAAGATTTATGTAAAATGTATATTCGGTATGCTGAATTTAATTTATGGAGTGTAAAAATTATTAATGTTCATACAAGCGAACAGGGAGGGGGGTATAAAGAAATTATATTAAAAATTAAAGGCAATGATGTTTGTAGAAAATTAGCTTTTGAATCAGGAGGACATAGAGTACAACGCGTTCCAAGAACTGAATCTCAGGGTCGTATACATACTTCAACATGTACTGTTGCAATTATGCCTGATCTTCCAAAGTCTAAAAAAATGGTTTTTAATGTTGCAGATTTAAAAATTGATACATTTAGATCTTCTGGGGCAGGTGGGCAACATGTTAATACTACGGATTCTGCTGTTAGAATTACTCATTTACCTTCAGGACAAGTTTCAGAATGTCAAGATGAACGATCTCAACATAAAAATAAAGAAAAAGCTTTATCTGTTTTATATGCTAAGATTCATACTGCAAATATTATAAAAAAAATAAAAGAAAATTCTCTTATTCGTCGAACTTTATTAGGTACTGGTGAACGTTCAGATCGAAATAGAACGTATAATTATCCACAAAATCGAGTGACTGACCATCGTATTAATTTAACGTTATATAGATTAGATGAAGTATGTTCTGGAAAGTTAGATTTATTAATTAATCCTTTATTACGAGAATATAAGATGAAAAGTTTATCTATGCTTGATTAATAGATATATGGTATTAAATTATGAAAATAATAGATTGGATGATATATGCAAAAAAAAAAATTAAAAATAATATTACAGCGCATATAGATATAACATTATTACTATGTTTTGTTTTAAAATGCTCAAAGGAATATTTGATATCTACTGAAAATAGAAAATTAACTATATATGAAATGAGATTATTAAAAACTGTATTAAAACGTCGAATTTATGGAGAGCCGATTGAATATATTATAAAAAAAAAAGAATTTTGGTCATTACCGTTATATGTTTCGTCCTCTGTCTTAATTCCTCGTCCTGATACAGAACTATTGGTTCAGGTAGTAATAGATAAAATATCTAAACATAAAAAAAAAAAATTAGACTTAGGAACTGGAAGCGGAGCTATAGCTTTAGCTATTGCGCAAGAAAATTCCTATTGTCAGGTTCTTGGTGTGGATAATTGTTTTTATGCATTATCGGTAGCTAACTATAATTTATATAAATTAAAAATTAATAATGTTACTTTCAAATATAGTCATTGGTTCTCAAATATTATAGGTGAAAAATTTAATTTTATTGTTTGTAATCCTCCGTATTTATCATACAGAGATTTTTATTTATCGAATAAAAATTTAAAATTTGAACCTTATTATGCTTTAGTGTCAGGACAATACGGTATAGAATGTATACAATATATTATACAAAAATCTATAAATTTTATTATATGTCCTGGATGGTTATGTATTGAACATTGTTATAAACAAAAGAATATTGTTGAAAAATTATTTAAAGATAATTTTTTTATACATGTGCATTCTTATAAAGATTATTCTGGACGTTTTCGTGTTACAGTAGGTTTAATTAAAAATTAGTTTATCAATATATTATCTTTAATTCAATTAATTAGTTAAATATATATTAATTGTATTAATTTTTAATTTATAATTAAAAAATAGTTTTATTTTAAAGATATAATTGTTGAAATTATTATTAATTTTATTAATTTTATTAATTTTATTAATATTATCAGTTTTATAAATTCATTATTTATTTTTGGATAACATATGATAGATTTCATAAAAGTTGATTTTTCTATAGTATCTTTATGTGAAATTGTAGTAAAAATAATGAAGTATATTCGTTCTGATTTTGCAATAGAAACAGTATTCTTTCAGTTAAATTCTCAAATTAAAAAAGCAAAATTTTTTTATCACGAGAAAAAAAACCAATAGAACAATTAAAAAAATTATTATATTTATTTTATAAAGTATGGGGTTTTGGTGCGGCAAAAAAAAAATATAAACTTTCTAATATGATTTGGATTGACTCAGTTTTTATTAATCATACAGGAACAGCTATATCATTAGGAATAATTTTTTTACATATTGCAAAAATTTTAAAAATATCTATCGTTCCAGTTATTTTTCCTACACAATTTATTTTGCGTGTAAATGATATAAATAGTGAAGTATTTTTTATTAATCCATTTAACGGTGAAATATTAAATCAACGGATGCTGGAATATTGGTTAAAAGGTAATATTAGTCCTACTACGATATTATCTTTAAAAGATATATCTGAAACAAAACCGTTAAAGGTTATTCAAAAATTATTAGATACATTGAAGGTTTCATTAATTGAGGAAAGATCTATAGATCTTGCTTTAAGGGTAAGTAATGTCTTACTTAAAATAAATCCTAAAGATCCGTATGAAAGACGAGATCGAGGTTTAATTTTTTCTCAATTAGAATGTTATAATATGGCATTGCTAGATTTAATATATTTTATAGAACATTGTCCTGATGATCCGGTAAGTGAAATAATTAAAGCGCAAATTCATTCAATTCAGCAGAAAAAAAACATTGTTCATTAATTATTTCTAATATTGATTAAGTTTAATTATTGAAAGTAAAATTAAAAAATAACTACAAGTATTTATAAAAATATTTTTTTAATATTAATAAATCTTATTAAATTTATTTAAAATTGCTAAATAATTATATTTATTTGTGTTATGTTAATCACATTAAATTTTATTTAAAATATTACTAATATAATTAGGTGTAAATTATGCAAAATCAATTGATTTTGGTTTTGAATTGTGGTAGTTCTTCATTTAAATTTTCTATTATAAATCCTAGTACAAGCATTGTATATTTATCAGGTGTATCAGATAATTTTTATAGTAATAATACCTTAATATGTTTAAAGCAATTTCAAAAAGAAATTAGGTATATTTATTTAAAAAAATATATGTCTTATAAAAATATTATTAAAGAAATATTTAAAATTTTATTAGTACAATATAAAGATTATATGAATAATGTTGTAGGTATAGGACACAGAGTAGTGCATGGTGGTGATAAAATTAAATCTTCAGTCATTATTAATAATACCATATTAGATATTATTAAAGAGAATTCAATTTTTGCCCCCATACATAATCCAATAAATTTATTAGGAATACAAATTGCACTTATATTAATACCTCATTTAAAAAGTAAAAATATCGCTGTTTTTGATACGGTTTTTCACCACACAATACCTCAGTATTCTTATTTATATGGAATTCCATATTATTTTTATGAGTATTATTCTCTTCGACGTTATGGTGCTCACGGTATTAATCATTATTATGTATCAAAAGTTAGTGCAGTTTTTTTAAAAAAACAAAAAAATTTAAATATTATTAGTTGTCATTTAGGTAGCGGATCGTCAGTTACAGCGATAGTAAGAGGTCAATCAATAGATACATCAATGGGTTTAACTCCATTAGAAGGGTTAATTATGGGTACAAGGTGTGGTAATTTAGACCCATCTATTATTATATATATGTCTGAAGTATTACATTTAAAAATTTCTGTTATTAAAAAAATATTAAATGAAGAATCTGGTATATTAGGTATTAATAAAATTAGTAGTGATTTTAGAATATTAGAGAAATTATATTATCAAAATAAAATGGTAAAATTGTCTATTAAAATGTATTGTTATCATTTAGCTAAATATATTTCTAGTTATACCGTTTGTATGAAGGGTCGTTTAGATGCAATTATTTTTACTGGAGGTATTGGTGAAAATTCCCATTTAGTTCGAAAAAATACTATAGATCAATTGTCATTATTAAATTTAATAATAAATAACAAAAGAAATTTAGAAATACATAGTGGACGATCTGGATTTATTAATGCATCAAATAGCCTTCCAATTATAGTAATTCCAGCAAATGAAAACCAAATAATTGCGGAAGATACATTAAAATTAGTATGTTAAAAGGGTTTTTATAAAAAAATATTATTTAATAAAGATAAATATAAAAAAATATTTTTTATATATTAATATAATGAATATATATTTTTTAAAATTATTTTATATGATGATAAATAAAATGTATGTAATAATCTTTATCTTTTTATATATAAATTTTTAACTTCATATAAAATTATTTTTTATATTTGTATCATATCAACTTAACTAAATAAGACTGTTTATTATGAAAAATTATGCATTTAATTTTAAAAATTTTCTTATAAAAAAAGCGAGTAAAAATGTAAAAAATATAGTTATTCCAGAATGTAATAATATTAAGATCTTAAAAGCGGTTTCTATTTGTATAAATCTTAAAATATCCAGATGTATTTTATTAGGTAATCATCAAGATATTTATCAATTAGCTAATAAATATGGAATTTTACTAGATAATACTCTAATTACTATTTTAGATCCATGTTTAATTCGGAAAAATTATATAGAATTATTTTTAAAATTATACGGAAAAAAAAATATTAATGATGATATAGCTAGTAAATTATTAGAAAATAATATATTATTAGCTATAATGATGTTATATAAAAATGATGCAGACGGAATGGTAGCAGGGATATCTTGTTCAACTGGGTATCTTATACGATCTATATTAAGAATATTTAAGTCTTCTATTCCAGATATATTTATATCATCAGTATTTTTTATGTTATTTCCTGATAAAGTTTTAATTTATGGCGATTGTGCTATTAATTTAGATCCAAATACAGAGCAATTAGTAAAAATTGCGGAACAATCTTTAAAGACAGCTAAACTTGTTAAAATAGAACCTAGAATTGCTTTTTTATCATATTCTACTCATGATTCTGGAATTGGTAGTTCGGTAGAAAAAATTAGAAAAACAACAAAATTAATGAAAATTCTTTATCCAAATTTAATAATTGACGGTCCATTACAATATGATGCTGCTATTAATACTAAGATTGCCCGTATTAAAAGCCCAACATCTTCTATATGCGGAAGAGCAACAATATTAATTTTTCCTGATTTAAACTCTGGAAATATTACATATAAAGCGGTTCAACAATCTGCGAAAATTATCTCTATAGGTCCTATTTTACAAGGTTTATTAAAGCCCGTTAATGATTTATCTCGCGGGGCATCTGTTGATGATATAGTATATACGATAGCTGTTACCGTAATCCAAGCTCAATAGAAATATAATAAAAAAAATAAATTACATGTTTTTATTATTAAAATATTGTTTTTTATTTTTTTCAATTTTTATTTTTTATAAGTGATTAAATTAATTTAATAAAGTTTATATAAATAAATAAAGTACTTTATATTAGGAGTATTATTATATTTATTAAAAATTATATGAATAATAATATTTATTATTTTGGTATATTTTAAATTTTTTATAAATATAAAGTATCGTCTTTGATTTTCTGTAATCCTACTACTTTTTCATTTTTAGATGCTCTTATTAAAATAACTCCTTGTGTATTTCTTTTCAAAATTCCAATTTCTGAAATTCGAGTTCTTACTAATTTTCCTGCATTAGTAATCATCATGATTTGATCATCATTTTTTACTTGTAGTGCTCCGATAACAATTCCATTTTTTTTGGTAGTTTTTATTGAAATAATTCCTTTCGTAGCTCTTGATTTAATAGGAAATTGATTAATTTTAGTTTGTTTTCCGTATCCATGCTCCGTTACTATGAGAATATTATCTTTTTTATTTGGTACTAATAATGAAACCACTTTATCTTTTTCTGATATTTTCATACCTTTAATTCCTGAAGCCATACGTCCCATATTTCTAATTGTTTTTTCAGAGAAATGTACTATTTTTCCGTTAGATGAAAATAACATGATTGTATCGTGCCCATTAGTTAATGATACTCCAATAAGTTTATCATTTTTTCTTAAATTAATAGCATAATACCAGAATTTCTTGGTTTTTTGAAATTTATTTAATGATGTTTTTTTAACAAATCCATGAGCAGTAGCCATAAAGATATTAATTGATGATTTATATTTCGTAATTGGTAAAATTGTTGTAATACGTTCTCTAGATGTTAGAGGTAAAATATTAACAATTGGTCTTCCACGTGTATGACGACTTTTTTCAGGTAATTGGTATACTTTCATCCAATATAAAATACCTCTGCTAGAGAAACATAATATTGTATCATGTGAATTTGCTACTAATAAATTTTCAATATAGTCCTTTTCTTTGGTTTTTGCTGCTGATTTTCCTTTCCCCCCTCTTTTTTGTGCATTATAATCTGAAATTGGTTGGTATTTTACATATCCGGAGTGAGATAAAGTTACTACGACAGTTTCTTTTGTTATAAGATCTTCCAAATTAATTTTTGAGCTTTTATTGATTATTTTTGTTCTACGAGGATCAGAAAAATTTTTTTTAATATCTATTAGCTCATTTTTAATAATTTTCATCATTTTTTTAGGAGATGATAAGATCTCTTTTAGATGATTAATTTCTTGATGAAGAATCATAGATTCTTGTTCAATTTTGTAAGTTTCTAGCGATGTTAATTTATTTAATCGAATATCTAAAATAGCATTAGCTTGAGTTTTGCTGAATTTTATTCTTTTTCCTTTTTTTATTCTTAGTGATCCAATTTTTTTTTCTAAAAAAATTTTTGCAGATTTACTGTTTTCTGAATTTTTAATAATTTGAATAATTTGATCAATATTTTCTAAGGCAATAGAAAATCCTTGTAATAAATGTATTCTTTTTTTAGATTTTTTTAATTCAAAAATACAGCGACGAGTTACAATATCTATTCTATGTTGAATAAATGCTTTTATTATGCCTTTTAATGTCATAGTTTTTGGTTGGCCTGAAGACAAAGCAACCATATTAAATCCGAATGATATTTGCAATGATGTTAAAGTATAAAGTTGGTTCAATACAATTTTTGTTATAAATTCTTTTTTTATTTCAATAAGAATACGCATGCCATCTTGATCAGATTCATCACGTATAGCTGAGATTCCATCAATTTTTTTATCCTTAATAAGTAAGGCAATTTTTTCAATTAACTTAGCTTTGTTTACTTGATAAGGTAGTTCATGAATAATAATTGCTTCTCTTTTATTTTTTTTGTTTACTTCTATAGTATATTTAGATCGAATTGAAATTTTTCCTTTTCCTGTACGATATGCCTCTTCTATACCTAATTGATTATTAATAATTCCTGCGGTAGGAAAATCTGGACCTGGAATATAAGACATTAGGTTTTTTAAAGAAATATTATGATCATCTATATATGCAAGGCATCCGTTAATCACTTCGTGCAAGTTATGAGGAGGAATATTCGTTGCCATACCTACTGCGATTCCCGATGATCCATTAATTAATAGATTTGGTATTTTGGCAGGTAATATTTCTGGTATTTTTTCTGTTCCGTCATAGTTTAATACATAATTTGTTGTGTCTTTTTCTAAGTCTATCAACATTTCTTGGGCAATTTTAGACATACGTATTTCAGTATATCTCATAGCAGCTGCTGAATCCCCGTCAATTGATCCAAAATTTCCTTGTCCATCAATTAATGTATATCGTAAAGAAAATGATTGAGCCATACGAACGATCGCGTCGTATACAGCTGTGTCACCGTGCGGATGATATTTACCGATAACATCTCCAACGATTCTTGCAGACTTTTTATAGGGTTTATTCCATTCATTATGAAGAATATTCATAGCAAAAAGTATTCTTCGGTGTACGGGTTTTAATCCATCACGTACGTCAGGTAGAGCTCGACCAATTATAACAGACATAGAATAATCTAAATAAGATTTTTTTAACTCTTCTTCGATATTGACCTGTGTGATATTTGCTTCAAGGTCTTTCATGAATTTTTATCTCAAAAATATATGTTTACGTTAAAAGTTAATTTAATTATATCATAAATTTATCATACAATAGTTAAAAATTTTAAAGGTAGTATAGGTATATTTTTATAATTTTTTTAATTTTACAAAGATATCATATATTTTTTATAAATTTATTTATTTAAAACCAGTTTAAATCGTATAACTGGTTTTAAAAATATTATTGTGAAAAATTTTTATATATTAATGAATTATAAATTTATTTTTTTTAAATGTTATTAAAATTTTCTGCTAAGTATTGTTTTGTTCCTTCGGGAGACGGGTGCATTCCTTTCTTTCCGATATTCCAATTCGCTGGACAAACATCTCCGAATCTTTCATGAAATTGTAATGCATCAATGATACGTAAAATTTCAGGAATATTACGGCCAATTGGTAAATCATTTACAGATTCATATCGAATAATTCTTTTTTCATCAATGATAAAAGATGCTCTTAAAGCGACTTTTAATGTAGGATGTTCAATATTATAAAATGTTTGTATTTCTTTAGAAAAATCAGAAATCATAGGAAATTTCATACTTCCAATTCCGCCTTGATTAATATCAGTATTTCTCCAGGCATTATGCGCATATACTGAATCTACTGATATACCAATAATTGATATGTTTCTTTTTTTAAATTCTTTGTATGCATAATTTAATTCAATTAATTCTGTAGGACAAACAAATGTAAAATCCATTGGCCAAAAAAATAACATTATTTTTTGTCCATTAGTGTATTCATATAAATTAAAATTACTAATGATTTTTCCATCAGGTAAGATAGCAGGAGAAATAAAATTTTTAGCTTTTTGTGATACTAATGTCATATTATATCCTTAAGAATATTATTGATATTTTTTTTAAAATATATAGATAAATCATAGATTGTGATAATATTATAATATTTATTATTTTGATATATTAGCAATAGTATTGTTTTTTATATTTTTTACAAAATTAATTAATTATTTTTACAAATATTATTATAGGATATTTTATCATGAAGACGAACTATGTTCAATGGACGGATTTACTGAGAATAGAAAAAAAAAAAAAAAATTTTATTAACTTATTTCATCGATTACAACAAGAAAGAAGAAATAAAATTATTTATCCGCATAATAAATTGATTTTTAATGCATTTTTTATGACACCGTTTAATAAAATTAAAGTAGTAATTTTAGGGCAAGATCCATATTGTTTAGAAAATCAAGCAACCGGATTAGCATTTTCGGTATTTAAAAACACTAAGATTCCGCCATCATTAAAAAATATTTTTATAGAATTAAAAAATAATTTCAATTGTCCTAATAAAAAAATGCACGGATCTTTAGATTCTTGGGCTGTACAAGGAGTTTTTTTATTAAATACTATTTTAACTGTTACTAAAGGTTTACCAGGATCTCATAAAAATTATGGTTGGGAGTTATTTACTGATCGGATTATAAAATATATTAATCATTTTTGTATTGGAATAATTTTTTTATTATGGGGATCGATTGCTCGTAAAAAAAAAAATATTATAGATTCTAATAAACATATAATTTTAGAAGCATCGCATCCATCACCACTTTCTTCTTATCGTGGATTTTTTGGATGCCAACATTTTTTAAAAACAAATAATTTTTTAAAAAAACAAGGTAAAAGTCCAATTGATTGGTTTAAAAATATCACAATATAGAATTTTTTATTTTATATTTCTACTATTGCTTTTTGTAATATCAGGTCATTAATTTTATATCCAGACTGAATAATATTGCTTATGTTGTTTTTCTTTTCAGTAAGATTACTATTTTTAGTGTTTAAGATATGAATTTTTTTATTAAATGGTTGGTTAATCTTATTTATTTTTTTAATATTCCAATTATCTAATATTTTTTTAAATTCTTTTTTTGTGAGTCTAATCCCTTCAATTATAGGATGATCGGATTAATTTTAATTTTTATTTTTTTTATTAATATAATTAATAGAATTAATAATAGGTATTATTTAGTTTAAAAAATTTTTCAGTAAATTTCTTTTTTATTTTTTTTATATTGTTTGTATTTTCTTTTTTTATATTTTCTATTTTCGCGATATGTCTTAAATAGTTATCCCGTACTTTTTTTATTTAGGAGGCATTATTTTTTGTTTTATTTCTTGTATTTTTTCTATAGTTAGTTTTTTTGGTAATAATCTTATTTTTTTATTATTAGTACTATTTTTAATATTTTTTTTATTTCATCGGTTTTATTTTGTGTCATTTTTTTCTCACATGTTTATATAAAAATTTTTTATTTATTAATTATTAATGTTAAGATTTAATAATAAATATTAATTGATATAATAATAGTTATTATTTTAATTTTAATTTTTTTATATATTTTTATATTTTATTAATTATTTTAAAAATATAAAGATTTTTCCTTAATAAGAAATTATTATTAATAATATAATAAATAAAAAATATTTATTAGAAAATATTGTTATTAGTGCAATTTAGATAATTAGGTATTATTATATTTTGGTGTAGTGTAGAATGTAAATTTTGATTATTTTTTTATATGAATGATAAATAATAAAAATATTATCGTATATTATAATAAAATCTTATTTTTATAACTTATATAGATTTCGAAATATATTTGAGTATTAGATATAAATTTTTTTGGAGTTGGCGGGATTCGAACCCGCGTCCAAAATAATTACAACTAATTATCTACATGTTTAGTTTATTTTTTTATTTCTTATATTAATATTCTATAAACATAATATTAAGTTATTATCTTGATTATAAATTTTATAATATCTAATCTTCAAGATAGATTTTTAGATACTAGTTTTTGTTTTTATATGACCTTTCTAAGCATTTCTTTTTCTATACAAAAACATAAAATAGAATTAGAAGAAAGGGCTTTACAGCAGGTTTTTAAGCTGCTAAAGCGTAGTTATTTTGTTTTGCAGTTATATTTTTTGGTTTTTTAACGAGGCAAACCAATCCTCGACATGCACAATTAGTTTTCATATATTTTGTCAAATCCATAATCAACCCCAAAATTTCTTTTTTATTGTAATATAAAATAAATATTTAAACAATATTTTTATTCATTAAATGTTATTAAGATTTTAATTATTTTTAATAATAATAATTTTTATTTCTTAAAAATAGTTAAAACTATTAAAATATTTAATAAATTAAAAATAACAAAAATTATCTAAAATATTATTTAAAAATACAATTTTTATTGTGGAGCTTTTAAACATGAATAAAACCATTAAAATTATAGAAGAGCAATTAAAAAATAATAAAATTATTATTTATATGAAAGGTTCTCCTTCTTGTCCTAGTTGTGGTTTTTCAGCGCAAGCTATTAATGCATTAAATTTATGCGGCATTCATTATGCATATATTGATATTTTAAAATTTCCTGCAATTCGAAAAGCTTTGCCGCAGTATTCAAATTGGCCTACTTTTCCTCAATTATGGGTAAATAATGAATTAATTGGAGGATGCGACATTATTTTAGAAATGTTACACAATGGTGATTTATTAAAACTTGCATCGGATAATAAAAAATATGTTAACATTATTAATCTGTTTATTTTTATAATATTATTTAAAATTATATAAGTGTTTCATTACATTTAATATTATTTTTATTTTAATTAGTATTTGTTTTATATTTTTTATAATTTAAAAGGCTAGGCGGCCATCCACCTAGCCGTTTCCAACGATTTACAAGTTCGCAAAATAAATAGGCTGTTTGTTTTGTATCATATAACGCAGAATGAGCTTGAGTGGTATCAAATGGAATTCCGGCAATTTTGCATGCTTTTGCTAGTACCGTTTGTCCTAAAATTAATCCACTTAGTGCTGCTGTATCTAGTGTTGTAAAAGGGTGAAATGGATTTTTTTTTATTCCTGCTCGATGAGAAGCTGCCATTAAAAATGCATGGTCAAAATTAGCATTATGAGCAACAATTATTCCTTTTTTACATTTGTTAAGTGTTATTTTTTTTCTTACTAAAGTAAATATTTTTTCTAAGGCTTCATATTCGCTAACTGCTCCTCTTAATGGGTTAAATGGATCAATTTTATTAAAAGCTACGGATTCAGCTTTAATAATTGAACCTTTAAAAGGTATAATATGAAAATGTAACATATCATCTATTTTTAACCATCCTAGTTCATTCATTTTTAAAGTTATGATAGCTATTTCTAATAATGCATCAGTTTTAGGATGAAATCCTGCACTTTCTATATCTATTACAACAGGATAAAAACCTCTAAATCGATAATTTAATAGACAATGTAATATTGTGTGGTGTATAGACATATGGATCTCATTGTTAAGTTTTAATAATTAAATAAAGTATATAAAAAATTTTTTATTTAATAATTGAATGTATTTTATAAAATTAAATAAAATTTATTTTACAGATATATATTTTTTATATCAATAATTGTTTCTATTCAAAAATATGTAATTTTTTTTATTAAGCTTTATCGTTTTTATTAAAGAGGATTGATATTGAAAATTGTTAAATTAATTGTAGGTTTAGGAAATCCATATAAGAAGTTTTATCATACCCGTCATAATATTGGTATGTGGTTCGTACAAATATTAGCGAATTATTTTCAAGTAACATTAAAAGAAAAAAAAAAATTTTCAGGTAAAGTATCTAATATTATTATAGATAATCAAAAAATTTATCTTTTTCAGCCAGAAATTTTTATGAATCTATCTGGATCGCTTGTTTTAAATATTGCTTCATATTATAAAATTAATTTATCTGAAATTTTAATTATAAGAGATGAACTTGATTTAATTCCCGGTGTTTTAAAAATTATATATAGTTCTAAACATAATGGACATAATGGTATAAGAAGTATTATTTCTTGTTTTAAGGAAAAATCTGTTTTTATGCAATTATGTATAGGAATTGGTAGGCCGAAGTTAAAACGGAAAATTGTAGAATTTGTTTTGAATTCTCCTAATTCTATTGAAAAAAAATTAATTCAACAAATTATTACTAATTTTATTTATCAAAATACTAATTTTTTAAAAAATATTAGTCTTTTCTTTGGAAAAAAATTTTATTTATAAAATTAATTGTATAATTTTTTTAGATATTTTAAATTATTTTTCTTATATATATAAGGGTTTATATGGGTTTTAAATGTGGAATTGTTGGACTTCCAAATGTTGGAAAATCAACATTATTTAATATGATGACTAATTTACAAGTGCCTGCAGAGAATTTTCCTTTTTGTACAATTAAACCAAATATTGGAATTATTCCGGTTATTGATCAACGATTAAAAGAAATATCTAGTTTTTTATTATCTAAAAAAATTATATATACTAATATAAATTTTTTTGATATCGCAGGATTAGTAAAAGGTGCTTCTACAGGATCAGGATTAGGAAATAGTTTTTTAGAAAATATTAAACAATGTAATGCAATATTACATATGGTACGTTGTTTTAATAATGATAATATTACTCATATATATCATAATATAGATCCAGAGAGAGATATAGATATAATTAATATGGAGCTATTATTATCTGATTTATCAGTATGTGAAAAGTATCTAATTAAAACACGTATTATTAATAGAAAATTAGAAAATGTTAAAAAAGGTATAAATTTAATAAATTTTTGTATATGTAATTTAAAAGCCGGAATACCTTTAAGAGAAGTCATACTTTCTAAAAGTGATCATTTTTTTTTAGAAGATTTTAAATTATTAACATTAAAACCAATGATGTATATTTTAAATGCCGATATTCATAAAGATTCTAAAGTAATGGTTACCAAGATATTAAGTAAATTTAAAGATAAAAATGTTACAATTTTACCACTTATTATTAAAAATAATATTCCAATTAATAGTCAGTCTATAAATTTTTTGCAAAAAAAAACATATGATCTTGATAACATAAGTAATATAAATTTTTATGATATTATTCGAGAAGGTTATAAATTATTAAAATTAATTACTTTTTTTACTGCAGGTCCAAAAGAAACACGTGCATGGACATTAAAACAAGGCGCTACAATAAAAAAAGCATCTGGATTAATTCATACTGATTTTGAAAAAGGTTTTATTCGTGCACAGGTTATTTCTTATCATGATTTTATAGATTTTAAAGGAAATATGCGACATATTAAATTAGCAGGAAAAATGCGTATTGAAGGAAAAAAATATATCGTTCAAGACGGTGATATAGTGAATTTTTTATTTAATGTATAAAAATATAGAAAAATAATTTTGATTTGATAAAAATTAAATTAATTAAATTAGAGAGGATTATTAATTATTCCTCTCTAATATAATATTTTTTAGTTATAATGTGAATAAAAAATCTTTTAACTTTAAAAAATTTGGCTTCATATGATAAGAAAAGTTTGGTAAATGAGCTCTTTTTTCTAATGAATTAGGGCGCTTTAATTTGATATTTAATATTTTTTCTATTGTTTTTTGAAATTTAGCAGGATGTGCTGTGCCTAAAAACAACCCAAAATCTTTAGGATGTAATTTTTTTTTGAGTAATCTGTATGCAATTGCTGCATGTGGTTCTGAAATGTATCCGATATGATATAACTTTTTTAATGTAGATTCTGTTTCTTGATCAGATACGCTACCATATCCTAAGCTTTTTAAATTCCATTTTTGGGTAGAAAAAAGTTCTTCTACTCTAGGCCAATTATTAGGTTGACTAATGTCCATAGCATTGGAAATTGTTGAGATAGTTTTATTTGGTTTCCATATACCATTATGAAGATATCTTGGAATCGTATCGTTAGCGTTAGTAGCGGCAATAAATGATTTTATGGGTAATCCCATAGCTTTTGCTAATAATCCTGCTGTTAAATTCCCAAAATTTCCGCATGGAACTGAAATTATAATGTTATTTCGTTGATTATTAGGAATTAACGCAAAAGCTTCAAAATAATAACATATTTGAGCTAATAAACGACTAATATTAATTGAATTTGCTGAATTTAAACCAATTTTGTTTCGTAATTTTTTATCGTTAAAAGCTTGCTTTACCAGGCTTTGGCAATCATCAAAGCTTCCATCAATAGCTATTGTATGGATATTTTTCCTAATGTACAAAATAATTTTTTCTTGCAATGTACTAATTTTTCCTTTTGGAAATAAAATTACTACACGAATATTATCCATACAATAAAACGCATGAGCAACAGCTGCACCAGTATCTCCTGAAGTAGCTGTTAAAATAGTCATTTCATCATCTTTGTTATTCCAATATGATAACATATTAGCCATAAAGCGAGCGCCAAAATCTTTAAAAGCTAAGGTGGGACCATGAAATAATTCTAAACAAGCAATATTTTTTTCTACTATATGTAAAAAAGGCGGTTTAAAAGAAAATGCATTTTTTACATTTTTTGTTAAATCATTTAATGAAATTTCATCTGATATAAAATATGATAAAATATTTGCACTTCGGGTAATAAAATCCATTTCTGTTAGTTCTTCTAATTTTTTAGTATTAAATTTTGGTAAAGTTTTAGGAAAAAATAATCCTTGTTTTTTTCCTAAACCTAATTTAATTGCATAAGTAAAATTTACTTCTTCATGATGATCTTTTAAATTATATAATTTCATTTTCGGTTGTTCCTATTTTTCTTGCCCCACACCGATCTATCGTGCAAATATGGACAAATCCTTTTTCTTTTTCTCTGTAGTTTTTTAAAAACCAATTTTTTATTCTTTTAGCAATATTAATATTATTACAAATAGAAAATATAGTTGGTCCTGACCCTGAAATATTACATGTCAATGCGCCTAATTTAATAATTGTTTTTTTTATTTTTAAAAAATTAGGAATTAATGGAATACGATATGGTTCAGCAATAACATCGTTCATAACACGAATTGCTAAATTTGGTTGTTTGGTATACAAAGCATGGATAAAAGTTGATAAATTACGACTATTTTTTATACATATCTGTTGTGTATAGTTTTTTGGTAAAATTTTTCTAGCATTAGAGGTAGTAAGCTTTGTTCCTGGCCACGCAATTACCCATATCCATTTTTTAAAAATAGGTAATGATTGTGTAAATCTTAGTTTATCTTCGGTAATTAATTGTATACCACCTAAATAACAAGGTGCAACATTGTCATAATGGACAGACCCTGAAATACTTCCTTCTAATTTTCCCATTAATTTTAATAATTGTCTAGGGTTGAGTTTGGTATCATAAAAATGATCTAATGCTAAAATAATAGATACAACAGAAGAAGCGCTTGATCCTAAACCAGATCCGATTGGCATATTCTTTTCTAATTTGACTTTAATAAAACTTTTTTTATTAGTTATAGTTTCAAATAATTTTATAGCTTTCCAAGTAATATTTTCTAAAATATTTTTAGGTAATTGTTTAGAAAATTTTCCGATATGATTAATTTCTAAATTTTTAGATTTTTTTATTGATACAATATCTCCCAATAACGTTCCATCTATTGGTATAATAGCTGCTCCTAGAATATCAAATCCTACGCCAATATTTCCGATAGAAGCAGGAGCATAAAATTTTATCATTTTTTAAAACTCCACAAGTTATGATATGGTACGTAATAAATCTGAAAAAATACCAGAAGCTGTTACGTTGTTTCCGGCTCCATAACCACGTAAAATTAGAGGAATAGGATGATAATATTTAGTGTGAAATATTAATATATTTTCTCCATTTTTTATATTATATAATGGGTTTTTTTGACTTACTGCGATTATTTTAACATTACATTCACCTGTATTTTTTATAGTTCCAACGAATCGCAGTACTTTTTTTCTTTTTTTTGCTTTTTGAAATCGTAAATTAAAACTTGCATCTAATTCTTTTAACCGAGACATAACTAATTTGATATCTTTAATTTTTTCAAAATTATCAGGTAATATTTTTTCTATTTTTATATCTGATAATTCTAATTGATATCCTGTTTCACGAGCTAAAATTAATAACTTTCTAGCAATATCGATACCTGATAGATCATCTCTTGGATCTGGCTCTGTAAATCCTAAAATTTTAGCTTCTTCTGTAGCTTTTGATAAACTCATTCCTTTATCTAATTTTCCAAAAATAAACGACATAGATCCGGACAAAATTCCTTGAAAACTAATTAGTTTATCTCCTGTACGTAATAAATTTTGTAAATTTTGAATAACTGGTAGTCCAGCTCCTACATGAGTTTCATAAAAGAATTTTTTATTATATTTAAGAGCATTAGAACGAATTTTTTTATATTGCGAACTTGATGAAGAATTTGATTTTTTATTAGCTGTAATAATATGAAATCCATTTTTTATTATATTGATATATTGATCGGCAATTTTTTGACTCGCCGTACAATCTATTAAAACAGGGTTAATTAAATTTTCTTTTTTGGGTATTTTTAAAATTTTATCAAGACAAAAATTTTTTTTTTGATTTTTAAAATGTATTTTCCAATTTTCAAAATTTGTATTTTGTTTATGAATTAAATATTTTTTAGAATTAGTAGTTACTACTAAGTTTATTTTTATTCCAATATCATTAAGTGTTTTAGTTTGATTAAAGATTTTATGTATTAAATTAGTACCTACCCCTCCAATTCCTAATAAAAATACATTTATTATTTTTTTTTTATGAATTATATTTTCATGTAAAACTTTTAAGAATTCTGAAATGTATTGATTATATAATATAAGGGATATAGATATATTAGAAGGATTACACACGGTAGATACAATTTTATTATTTGTATTTTTTAAAACTTTAAAGATTTTTTTAAAAATAGAAGTATAATTATTTTTAAGGTGTTCTCCCACGATTGTAATAGCACATAAATTATTTAATATTTTAATTGGTTTTAAAATATTATTTTTTATTTCTAAAAAAAATGTTTTTTCTAGTTGTATTAGAGATTTTTTAATTTCATTTTTTTCTATACAGATACTAATTTTATTTTGTGAAGATGAATAAATAGAAAATAATATATTAATATTTTTTAATGACATACATGAGAAAATACGAGAACAATAATTTAAAATATGTACATTATTTAATGTGGAAATATTTAATATAGAAAGATTATTAAGAAATGTAATTCCTTTAATTTCTTTCTTTTTATTTTCTTTTAAATTTTGGGTAATTAATGTTCCTTTTTGTGCGGGGTTACATGTGTTTTTAATTAAACATGGAATATTATATTTTTTTAATGGAAATAAAGTACGTGGATGAATTACTGTTGCTCCGAAAAATGCTAATTCCATAGCTTCTTTATAGGATAGGTTTTTTAACAATTGAGCATTTGTAACAATATTGGGATCGCTAGTATACATTCCATCTACATCAGTCCAAATTTCACATATTTTTGCATTCATACATACAGCTAATGCAGCGGCAGAATAATCTGATCCATTTCGACCGAGAAGTACTAATTCATTTGTATAATTTCCAGCAATAAAACCTGGCATCAAAATAATATTTTTTTCAGGGATTTTTATTTTTTCTATTCTTTTTTTTGATTCATGTAAATCTATCGTAGCATTTAAATAACTTTCATTAGTAGATAAAAAAATTTTTCTTGGGTTTAAAGTAGTGACATGATATTGTTTTGATATAAGTAATTGATGCATAATTTTAATAGAAAATTTTTCTCCAATGCACATAATAGTTGCTTGGATATTTTCAGGACATTGTTTTAATATATTTATGCTTTTTAATATATTTTTTAATTTATTAGATTGTATATCGATAAAATCGATTATTTTTTTTTGAAAATTTAATTGAATTTTACATATGTTTAATAATAAATTTAAAAAATATTTTTTTATTGTATCAATGTTTTTTTTGTGATTTTTTTTTTGTTGGATACTATCATTGATTGCTACAATTAAATAATTTGTTATCTTAGCTGGTGCAGATAATACTACTGAAACCTTTGTTTTTTTGGATGAATTAATGATAATAGAAGACACTTGTAAAAATTTTTTTGCGGTTTCAAGTGATGTGCCTCCAAATTTTAAAGTTTTCATAATTTTTTTTATTTCTCATTTAGTATCAATATTCATGTTTAATTTTTTAAGAAATTATATGTTCTATACCATTAATAATTTATGAGTTTTAATAATAGAATTTTTTATTATATAAAAATCTGCAATAATAAAAAATTATTTTTTTTATTAAATAAAAGTTTATTGTATTTATTATAATATCTTATTTTTAAATTATTAAAAATTTAGATAAAAATATGATTTTTTTTATAAAAACGGATAAATTGTAGCATATTTTCTAAATTTTTTCTTTTTTTTAAATACATTTGTTAATATTAGTAAATAATAAGTATTTTAATTAAAAAAATAATTTAAATATAAAATCTTTATTTTTTTAATTTTAATAAAATTTATATTGATATGAAATAGTTTTTAATTACTTAATATAATAATGTCAATATAATCTTTAATTTTTATAAAAATAAAATAATATTTAGTATTGTAATAATTAAATTTATTATTAAATTTAACAACATATATAAGTATAAATGAAAAATTTAACTTTATTTTAGGTTGTGATTTTTTTGAATAAGAAGTTTTATAATAAGTACGATATATTGAGATATATAATATATTTTTTGAATAATTATTCAATATAGTACTATGTATTGAAGAGTGTATATTTTATGTATATTCTGTTTTTACATAGTAAAATATTTATGATACCAAAAACGAACAATTTTTTTAGATTCTTGGATTTTTTCAATATTAACACGTAAAGAGAATAATTCTAATGCTTGTAAAAAATTTATATTTTTATGATGCTTTTTGTATTACAATGATACTGTTTTTCTATTTCTTTTTGTAGTTTCCATATTTTAGAGATAGTAATTAATATATTTTTGGGTATTCCTATGGATATAGCAGATGATTTAAGTATTTTTCGGACAGATATAGAATATGCATTTGAAAATCCCATTATTTTTTTTTAGTTAATTTTTTTATTTTATCTAATAATGGATACCATAGTATGGAAGCAAATAAAAAAGATGCGTGGCATATTTTTTTGTTTTTATATTTTTATCAGTTTTTTTTAAAGCTTTTTTTATAATATATTTAAAAAATATTTTGTTTTTTTATTTAAAATTTTAAATAAATAAGGTAATAATGGTTTTATTAAAGAATATTTTTTTAATTTTTTTATATGTTAAATAACCAAATCCACAACAAAATAGTTTAATAGACTCGTTAAATAAACGTGCAGATGGAACATAATGTAATAGATTAGCTAATCTTGATATAGGTTCTGATGTTTTTTTAGCAATGTTCATATTTAATTGTACTGAAAAACGAATAACGCGTAACATACGCACAGGGTCTTCTCGATATCTTGTTTCTGCATCGCCAATTAAACAAATAATTTTTCTTTTAATATCATTTACACCTCCTACATAATCGCGAATTCCAAAATCTTTTATATTGTAATATAAAGCATTAATTGTAAGATCTCGTCGATATGCATCTTCTTCAATTTTTCCAAATGTATTATCTTGTAATAATATTCCGTTTATTATTTTTTTTTGTTTTGTACGAAAAGTAGATACTTCAATAATTTCTGCTCGAAATATTAAATGAGCAATGATAAAGCGGCGTCCAATTAATCTACAGTTTTTAAAAAATCTTTTAATATCATCAGGCGTAGCGTTAGTTGCAATATCAAAGTCTTTTGGGTTTTTTTCCTAATATTAGATCTCTTACGCTTCCGCCAACTAGATATGCTTCATAACCTAATTTATTTAACCTATATATTACTTTCATAGAATTTTTACTAATTTTTATGGGAGATATTATAGTTTTTTTTATAATTAGAGTCATATTTTTCATATCTGTTCTATGATTACATAGTCTTATTTTTAAATTTTAATGAAAAATAAGACTATTAAGGAGTTATGATCATATCTTTATAATTTTAAATTTATATGATATAACATGCATATTATATTTTTTTGATATAACAAATATTTTATATACAATATATATGTATATAAATTATAGTGATTTATATCAATGATAACTTTTTTATTTAAATAAATTTTTATATAATTTTATTATATTTATTTTTTTAATTTTTATATTTAATTTAAAAATTAAATTTTATATCTTTACCTAGATATTTGTTTTTTTCGTAATTCCGCTAATGTTTTACAGTCTATACATAAATATGCTGTTGGACGCGCTTCTAACCTGCGAATACCTATTTCTATTTCACATATATCGCAATATCCAAATGTATTATTTTCTACTCTTTTTAATGTATCATTGATTTTTTTTATTAATTTATATTCACGATCTCTTTTTCTAAGTTCTAAGCTAAAATTTTCCTCTTGTGCAGCTCTATCAATAGGATCTGGTAAATTAATATTTTTATTTTTTATAGTAAAAATATTTTTTTGAATGGTTTTTGTAATTTCTTTTTTCCAAGTAATAAGAATAGTTTTAAAATGTTTAATTTGTGCTTCATTCATATATTCTTCATTTTTATGTAAAATATACGGTTTTAATCCTGCGATTGATAAAATGTTTAAGGATGATTTTTTAGGATTTTTTTTTATATTCATTGATCTTCTCATAATTTTTGTGTATTTAATGATTAAAAAATTGTTTTTTAAATCATAATATATTAATATTTAATAAAAATAATTAATAATATTTATATTAATAGATATAAGAATTTTTTAAAAAAATATTAAATTATTTTTATTATAAAATATATATATATATTAAATAAAATAAAGTTATTAATTTTTGATAATAAAAAAATTTAATTAGCATTTTATATTGATACAGATATTATTATAAATAATAATGAAAATATAGTTTTTCTAAAAAATAAATATTATTTGTAGAGTTTATTCTTTATATTTTTAGTATAATTTAATTAATGAGAAAAAAATGAAATGGGTTTGTGGTATAGAATATGATGGAACAAAATATTTTGGATGGCAAAAACAAAAATTAGTATGTACAATACAAGAATCTATAGAAAATGTATTGTCAAAAATTGCCAATCATAATATTAATTTAATATGTGCCGGTCGTACAGATCGCGGCGTGCATGGTATTACGCAAATTGTTCATTTTTTAACGTTTTCTGTGCGTAGTAAAAAAGAATGGTTATTAGGAGCAAATTCATTATTACCGTCAGATATTACAATATTATGGTTAAAAAAAATTCCAGAAAATTTTGATGCAAGATTTTCAGCTTTATCTAGGTCTTATCGATATATTATTTTTAATAGTGCTATTCGATCTAGTTTCTTGAAAAGATATAGTTATCATTTAAGAAAAATTTTAGATATTAAAAAAATGAAACATGCAAGTCAATATTTAATAGGTCAGCATAATTTTAGTGCTTTTCGTAGCAGTGGGTGTCAATCTTTATCTCCTTATCGTACTATCTTTTTTATACATATATTGCAATTTAAAAAATTTATAATAATTGATATTATTGCTAATTCTTTTTTGTATCATATGGTTCGTAATATTGTAGGGTGTTTAGTATTAATTGGATTGTCTATACATGAACCTTTATGGATAAAACAAGTATTAGATAAGAAAGATCATCACAAGAAATATAGCACAGCTCCATCTCATGGATTATATTTTTTATCAGCATCATATCCATCTCATTTTTTAGTGCCTAATAATATATACAAATCTAGTTTTTTAATTTTTTTTAATATTTAGTTTTTTTAAAAAAAAATCTATTGAATTATATTATATATTATTTTTTATAATAATGTAAAATTTTTATATCTTGAATAAGATAACAAATAAAAAAAATTAAAAATATTTATAAAATTTATTTATTTTTTCGTAAAGATAGTGTTTTATGCTGCATTAAAATATTTATTAAGTTTAATTGAATGAGATTTTAATATGTTTAAAAAAATTATTGATAAATTTTTTTTAAATTATAGTAGTCGTATTTTAAAAAAAAATAAATTATTTTGTAAAAAAAATTAATTATTTAGAAAAAGATTTGGTTAGTTTATCGGATGCAGAATTAAAAAAAAAAACAATAATATTTAAAAATCGATTAAAAAAAGGAGAAACTTTAGAACAATTATTACCAGAAGCATTTGCTGTAGTACGAGAAGCTAGTAAACGGGTTTTTGGGATGCGTCATTTTGATGTTCAATTGTTAGGAGGTATCGTATTACATCAAAACTCGATTGCAGAGATGCGTACAGGAGAAGGTAAAACTTTAACTGCAACTTTACCGGTATATTTAAATGCGTTAGAAGGAAAAGGTGTACATGTTGTTACAATGAATGATTATTTAGCTAAAAGAGATGGTAATAAAAATCGTATTTTATTTAATTTTTTAGGATTAACTGTTGGTATAAATATAAGTAAGATGTCTAAAGCAGAAAAAAGAAAAGCTTATTCTTCTGATATTACATATGGAACTAATCATGAATATGGTTTTGATTATTTACGCGATAATATGGTTTTTTGTAGCTCTAAAAAGGTTCAAAGAGAATTATACTATGCATTAGTTGATGAAGTGGATTCAATTTTAATAGATGAAGCCCGCACTCCATTAATTATTTCTGGTCCTGTAGATCATAGTAATAGTATATATATTCATATTAATAAATTAGTACGTAAATTAACTTTACAAATTAAAGATCGTGATAAAAAAAAATATATACCAGGAGACTTTTTTATCGATCGAAAAGCGCGTCAGGTATATTTAACTGAAAAAGGTATGGATACTATAGAGAAATTATTAGTTTCATATAACTTCTTAACTTCTCAGGAATCATTATACTCACCTAAAAATATTGTATTTATTCATCATATTTTGTTAGCACTTAAAGCACATTATATATTTTTTAATAATATTGATTATATTATAAAAATAAAAAATATTATGATTGTTGATGAACATACAGGAAGAATTATGCCTGGTCGTCGTTGGTCAGAGGGTTTACATCAGGCTATTGAAGCAAAAGAGCATGTTTTAATTCAACAAGAAAACCAGACTTTAGCTTCTATTACACTGCAAAATTACTTTCGTTTATATAAAAAATTATCCGGTATGACCGGGACTGCTATCACCGAAGAATTTGAATTTCGTTCGATATATAATTTAGAAACTGTGGTTATTCCTACAAATAAACCGATGATTCGTAATGATATGTCGGATGTAATATATCTTTCTTGTACAGAAAAATATAAGGCAATTGTTGCTGCAATTAAAGATTGTGTTTTGCGTAAACAACCGGTTTTAATAGGTACTGTTTCAATTGAAAAATCTGAATTATTATCTTCTTTTTTAAAAAAAAATTTTATTAAACATAATATTTTAAATGCAAAATTTCATGCCCAAGAAGCAGATATTATTGCGCAAGCTGGTCAATTAGGCGCTGTAACTATTGCAACTAATATGGCGGGAAGAGGAACAGATATTGTTTTGGGAGGAAATTTTGATTCTTCTTATATACATGAAAAAAATAATATTAATATAAAAAAAAGGAATTTTTTAAAAAAACGCTGGAAAAAAAATAATGCATTGGTGATTCGTAGTGGTGGTTTACATATTATAGGTACTGAAAGGCATGAATCACGTCGTATTGATAATCAGTTAAGAGGTAGAGCAGGAAGGCAAGGTGATCCTGGTTCTTCGCGTTTTTATTTATCTTTGGAAGATCCGTTACTTCAATTATTTTTATCAGATAAAATGATTTATTTTATGAAATTATTTGGTATTAAAAAGGAAGAATCAATTGAACATCCGTGGATTAATACAGCAATAGAGAATGCGCAAAAAAAAGTAGAAAACCAAAATTTTGATGTTCGTAAAAGTTTGTTAGAATATGATAATATTATTAATGAGCAACGAAAGGTTATTTATCATGAACGAAATAAAATTATTGATTCTAGCAATTTGAGTTCGTATATTCTTGTTATTTTCTCTAATCAAATAAAAAATTTTTTAAAAAAAAATATAATTCGAAATGATTTAGATTTTAATATTTTAAAAAAATTTAAAAATTTGTTTTTTTTAGTTTATCTCGTAAAAAAATTTTTGCAAAATAAATTATTATTCTCAAATAATATTAATCATATTAATAATTATATTGTAAAAATTATCCAAAAAGATTATATACAACATACTTCTCAGATATCTATTAAATACAGCATGATAATTGAAAAATATGTTATATTACAAATATTTGATCAATTTTGGAGGGATCATTTAAATTCTCTTGATTTTTTAAGGAAAAATATTTATCTTCGTAGTTATGCTCAAAAAGATCCTACACAAGAATATAAAAGAGAATCTTTTAGTATGTTTGCTTCAATGTTAGAATCTATTAAAAAATTTATAATAAAAAGTTTATTAAATATTTTTTATAAAAATTTTGAAACACATAAATATATTTTAATAAAATTTATTGATTCTAATGATTTTAAATCTTTACGTTATTTTATTACTAAACTTTGTGAAACTATTATAATATAATAAAATTCAATTGGTGATGTAGTAAATTTTTCTTTTTCATAATCCTGTAAATATATTAAAAGATATTAACTTGAGATTTTAATTTTAATTATTTTATTAATATTAATTTTAATAATTGTATTACATAAATTATAATAATATAACAAATTTATTAATTAAAATCAATCTCTCAATGTACATAATATTTATGTCAAACTATTTTAGTAAATAGAAAATTTTTTTATGAAAAATAAATTATGTCTATTTTAGAACATATAATTTTAAATATTTTCAATATATAAAACGTAATAAAACATTTATTATATTGAATTTTTTTAAAAAAAATATATATGTCTTTAATATTAGGTATAATTTTCTTTCATTATTATAATATCATATTTTTAAAATAAATAATTTTTATATAATATCAAAATATAATCATGTTATTTATTAAATATTTTAGTTAATAATATTTATATATTTTAAGTGAAAATATTTTAAAAAAATAATAATAGAATTATAACATATATATTACAAAAATTTTTGTAAGGATATTGATATATGGTTACAAATATTTCTAACGATTTGGATCCATTAGAAACCAATGAATGGATTGAAGCAATTGAATCAGTTTTAAAAAATGACGGAAAGAACGAGCACTTTTTTTTAATAAAAAAAATTTTAGAAAAAATAAATATTGATGCTATTAACATAAATTTTAAAAATTATAATTTTATCAATTCTATACATTATACTGAAGAACCGCGGTATCCAGGAAATTTGAAAATTGAAAAAAATATTCGTTCTGTTGTTTGTTGGAACGCAATTATGATCGTTTTACGGGCTTCTAAAAAAAATTTAGATTTAGGAGGTCATATTTCATCTTTTCAATCTTTTGCGACAGTATATGAAGTATGTTTTAATCATTTTTTTCGTGCATCAAATAAATATGATGGGGGGGATTTAATATATTTTCAAGGACATGTTTCTCCGGGAATTTATGCTCGTGCTTTTTTAGAAGATCGATTAACAGAAACTCAGTTGGATAATTTTCGACAAGAAATATGTGGTTTTGGTTTATCATCTTACCCACATCCTAATTTAATGCCAGATTTTTGGCAATTTCCAACAGTTTCTATGGGTTTAAGTTCTGTTTGTGCAATTTATCAGGCTAGATTTTTAAAATATTTACATAATAGAAATTTAAAAAATACTACATTGCAAACTGTCTATGCTTTTTTGGGTGACGGAGAAATGGATGAGCCAGAATCTAAGGGAGCGGTTGTTTTAGCTGCACGAGAGCAATTAGATAATTTAATTTTTATAATTAATTGTAATTTGCAACGTTTGGATGGCCCGGTTTTTGGTAACGGAAAAATTATTAATGAATTATCCAGTTTTTTTTCTGGATGTGGTTGGCATGTGATTAAAGTTATATGGAGTAGTCAATGGGATACTTTATTAGATCGAGATGATCAAGGATTTTTAAAACGTTTAATGAATGAAACAGTTGATGGAAATTATCAAACCTTAAAATCAAAAAATGGAGCATATGTTCGAAAACATTTTTTTGAAAGATATGAAGAAACTAAAAAATTAGTAGAAAATTTTACAGATAGTGAACTATGGGCTTTAAAAAGAGGAGGTCATGATCCTAAAAAAATATATGCTGCTTTTCATGAAGCTAAAAAAATTAAAGAAAAACCCGTTGTAATTTTAATACATACAGTAAAAGGTTATGGATTAGGAGAAGTTGGAGAGAGTAAAAATATTTCTCATCAGATAAAAACAATAAAAGATATTAATGTAAAATATTTATATGATCGTTTTAAGCTAAATGCGCATAAATCGGTAATTAATAATTTATCTTACATTAAATTTTTACCTGGTTCTGAAGAATATCACTATATACATCAGCAACGAAAAAAATTATATGGATATTTACCTAAAAGATTAAAAAATTTTTCTAATTCTTTTAGGATTCCTACATTAAATGATTTTAAAATATTATTACAAAAACAATCAAAACCAATTTCTACAACTATGATTTTTATAAAAATATTAAATATATTGCTACGATTTCCTGGAATTCAAAAAAAAATAGTACCTATTATCGCTGATGAAGCACGTACTTTTGGTATGGAAGCTTTATTTCAGAAAATTGGTATTTACAATCATTTAGGTCAATTATATACTCCATCAGATAAAGAAAAATTATTATATTATAAAGAAGAAAAATCAGGACAAATATTACAAGAAGGTATTAATGAATTGGGAGCATGTGCTTCTTGGTTGGCTGCTGCAACAGCTTATAGTACAAATGATTTTCCTATGATTCCTTTTTATATATATTATTCAATGTTTGGTTTTCAACGAGTAGGAGATTTATTATGGGCGTGTGGAGATCAAAATGCGCGAGGTTTTTTAATTGGAGCTACTTCAGGTAGAACAACTTTGAATGGCGAAGGTTTACAACATGCCGATGGACATAGTCATATATTATCTTTAACGATACCTAATTGTGTATCTTATGATCCTGCATATGGATATGAATTATCTGTAATCATACAAGATGGATTACAACGTATGTATGGTAATAAACAAGAAAATATATTTTATTATATTACAACAGTAAATGAAAATTATTTAATGCCCTCAATGTCAAATATTATGTTAGAAGGAATCTGTAAAGGAATTTATTTATTAGAGACATTTTCAGGGAAAATAGGACGGGTACAGTTATTAGGATCAGGAGCTATTTTAGAACGTATTAGAAAAGCAGCAAGTATTTTACATGCAGAATACGATATTGGATCTGATGTATATAGTGTTACTTCATTTACAGAATTAGCACGAAACGGTCAGGATTGTACGCGATGGAATTTTTTAAATCCTTTACAAACTAAAAAAATTCCTTATGTAAGTTCAATTATAAAAAACTATCCTACTATTGCTGCAACAGATTATATAAAAGTTTTTGCTGAACAAATTCGGGCATACATACCCTCTAAAATCTTTCATGTTTTAGGAACAGATGGGTTTGGTCGATCTGATAGTCGAAAAAATTTGCGTAATTTTTTTGAGATCGATGAAAATTATATTATAAGCGCGGCAATTAATGCATTAGTAGATAGCAATACTATAGATCAAGATATATTATTAAAAGTTTTTAAAAATTTAATATTTTTTCAGATAAAATAAACCCGCGTTTAGGTTTGAGAGGTTAGATAGTGGATATAGAAATTTTAACTCCTGATATTGGTATTGAAAAAGTAGAAGTAACTGAAATACTAGTACAGGAAGGAATAAAAATACAAAAAGAAGACAGCATTGTTTCAGTAGAAAGTCAAAAATCTGTCCTTGAAATACCATCGCCATACGCGGGTATTGTAAAAAAATTTTATATTAAAGTTGGTGATTTTTTAACGATTAATACATTACTTATGACTTTACATGTTAATAAGAGTATTATTCATAATAAAAATTTATTAAATAAATCAAATATATCGCAAAATAATTTATCTAAATCTTTAAAAAATATTCGTAGTTTTAATAAAAATCAAGAGAATATAAATATTTTTAAAGAACAAGAAAAAATTTATGCTTCTCCTAATATTCGTCGGGTGTCAAAAATATTAAAAATTAATTTGTTAGATATTGTTGGAACTGGTCGTAATGGTCGAATTATTATGGAGGATTTATATAAGTATCAACAATTAAATACACATAATAGTATCGAAAATATTTCACAAAAAAATATTCTTTTGCATGAAAAAAATAAAAAATTAAAGATATTAAATTTTTTTAAATTAAACAAAGTACAACAAATTATAGGAAAAAATTTAATTAATACTTGGAATAATGTTCCGCATGTAACGCAATTTGATGAGGCAGATATTACAGAATTAGATCAATTTAGACAATGTTATAATAAAAAGTGTATTGATAAAAAAAATAATTTATCAATATTACCTTTTCTTATTAAATGTATTGAACGTAGTTTATATCAATTTCCAAATTTTAATAGTTCTTTAACTTCATGTGGAACTAAAATAATACTTAAAAAAAAAATTAATATTGGCATTGCTGTGGAAACAGATTTCGGGTTATTAGTTCCGGTTTTAAAAAATTTGTACTATAAATCAATATCCTGTATTTCTTTAGAAATTAAAAATTTAGTTTTAAAAGCAAAAAAAAATCAATTACATATATCAGAAACGCAACATGGTAGTTTCACAGTATCTAATTTAGGACATCTTGGAGGTGTGGGGTTTACACCAATTATTAATTTTCCCGAAGTTTGTATTTTAGGTATATCTAAAGCAGTTATTAAACCGGTCTGGAAAAAAAAGCAATTTATTCCGCGTTTGATCCTTCCTTTTTCTATTTCTTATGATCATCGAGTTATTAATGGAGCGGATGCAGTACGTTTTACGACATTTATATGTGATCTTTTACGGGATATAAGAAATTTAATAATATAATTTAAATTTTTATATAAAAAATATTATTATTTGGTAGATTTATACTATTTAAAAAAATTTTTATTTTAAATAAACGAGAGTAAAAAACTCATGAAAAAAAATATAAATGTTGATGTAGTAGTCATTGGAGGTGGTCCTTCTGGATATTCCTCAGCTTTTCGTTGTGCAGATTTAGGATTATCTGTTGTTATTATAGAAAAATACGGAGTTTTAGGCGGAACATGTTTAAACGTAGGATGTATTCCGTCTAAATCATTACTACATTTAGCTACTCTAATTAAGGAAACAAAATCATTTTTACAATATGATATAGAATTATTAAATGTCAATAAAATTAACATGAATAATATAATGAAATGGAAAAATGATATTATTATTTCATTATCTAATGGGTTAAATTATTTAGCAAAAAAACGAAATGTGGATATTATTCATGGTGTTGCTTCTTTTATTGATATTAATACTGTAGAAGTAGTTTGTAAAGATATACATTATATAATTTATTTTAATTATGCAATTTTAGCAGTTGGTTCAAAACCAGTACAAATACCTAATATTCCATATGGAGATGCTCGTATTTGGAGTTCTACTCATGCATTAAATTCTATTAATATTCCAAAGCGTTTATTAATTATTGGAGCGGGTATTATTGGCTTAGAGATGGCCACAATATATAGTGCTTTAGGATCTCAAATAGATATTATTGATAATTCTTTAGAGTTTTTTCCGGGTATAGATTCAGATATTAGAGATATTTTTATTAAATATACTAAAAAAGATTTTATGATAAATATGAATACTATTATCAATAAAATTGAATCATTAGAAAATGGAATTATGGTTACGCTGCAAAATAATAATAAAACTACAGATAAAATATTATATGATAATATATTAATTGCGACAGGAAGAATACCTAATATTGATTCTATTAATTTACAAGATATTAATATTAAGTTAAATGAATTTGGTTTTATTAATGTAGACTTACAATTAAGAACTAATATATCACATATTTTTGCGGTAGGAGATGTTGTTGGAAAACCAATGTTGGCTCATAAAGGAATTTATGAAGCCCATATTGCTGCAGAAGTGATTGCCGGAAAGGATCATTATTTTGACCCAAAAGTGATTCCATGCGTTGCTTACTGTGACCCAGAAATTGCATGGACAGGTATTTTATCAAAAAAAGCAAAAGAATTAAAAATTCCTTGTCGTATTATATCTATTCCTTGGAATTTTTCTGGAAGAGCGATATCATCAAATTGTGCAGCATTTGGCATGACAAAATTATTGATTCATGAAGAAAATAAAAAAATAATTGGTGGTATTATAATTGGTCGACATGCTGGAGAATTAATTACTCAAATTAGTTTAGCAATTGAAATGTCATGTGATATAGAAGATGTTGCCTTAACAATTTATCCTCATCCAACATTATCAGAATCAATTAATATTGCTGCTCAAGTATTTAACAAAACGGCTACGGATATATTAAACATATAATTGAATTTTTATTATTAATAAAATAATTATTAAATTATAATTAATAAAAAATTAAAATAACATATAAAAAAATTATATGATTGATATACCTTTAAAAGATTTTATTATTAACACAGATAATTTTTTTAAAATCATTAAATAATTTCTTAAGTTAGATTTAAATAAATGTATTTTAAAAATATTCTACTGCTATATACAATAGCTGTGGAGTTTATTTCTACAGCTATTGTTAAAAAAATTTTTATATTTTTATATTTTTATAAGTATACGGATCTTTTATAAAAATTATAAAATATATATGATTATGATTTTATTTTTTTTAATTTTAATTTTTATATTTTTTATTTGGTAATGTTATATAATTAATAAATTACGTGAATAAAAAATTATTTTTCTATATTTATTTTAATCGATAATATTATACATATAATTTATTTTTATTAAAAAAAATTTTTATTGTTATATAAAGTAATTTTTATTAAGTTAGTTAAAATAATTTTTATAATATTAGTGATATTATAATCATTATATATTTATTTTATAATATTAAATACTAAATGATAAACCACAACCACATGTTGTTTTTGCATTGGGATTAATAATAATAAATTTCGATCCTTCTAAGTTTTCTATGTAATCTAGTTTTCCTCCTTTTAGATATTGTAAACTAATAGGATCTATAATTACGCAAATATTTGAATTTTTAAATATTACATCATATTTTTGTTGCTTTTTATCTAATTTAAAACCATATTGAAATCCGCTACATCCACCTCCGGTAATATAAATACGTAATTTAGTTTTTATAATCTTTATTTTTATAAGTTTTTTATTTTTTTTTGCTTTATCTGTAATTAATAATGGAAAAAAAGATATTATATTCATGTAAACTCTATTATTGAACTTTATTTTTCTATTTCTAAATAGATTTATTTTATTTAATAATAATATATTAATATATATAATTATTTATAGTATGTTTATATTATTTTAATATTTATTAAATGTTATATTTAATCATTTTAATTTTCTTTATAAAGAAAGAGCTATTTATATTAATAATATGGATTATATTTTATAAGTGTATATATATTATACTTTCTTTGAAAGATTTTTTTTATTATTTTCTGTATATTTAGTTAATTGATTTTTTTACGTAAAAAAGCGGGAATATCTAAAAAATTTTTTCGTTTTGATTATTGGGTGTTATATTTTTCTCTTTCATTTTATTCTCTGAATAAGTATTATTCGTATCGTTTTGATTTAAAGATAGTTTATTTTGATATCCAAGTAACATATCTTTAGATGATCGGTTATTCATGAGCATTATATCAGAGTGTTTATCGCCTCCTATCCCGGTAGCTACCACTGTAACTCTTAAGGATTCTTCCATCTTAGGATCTAATGAAGTTCCTATAACTACTGTTGCATTATCTGATGAAAATGCTCGAATTGTATTTCCTACTGTTTCAAATTCATCTAAACGTAAATCAAAACCGGCTGTAATATTCACTAATACTCCTTTTGTTCCAGATAAATCAATATCCTCTAATAATGGACTGGAAATAGCAATTTCAGAAGCTTCTTCTGCTCTATTTTCACCAGAAGCAGACCCGGTTCCCATCATAGCATATCCCATTTCTGACATAACGGTGCGCACGTCTGCAAAATCAACATTCATTAAACCTGGTCGAGTAATTAACTCTGCAATTCCTTGAACCGCTCCTTTTAAAATATCATTAGCTGCTTTAAACGCATCTAATAAAGATATTCCTCGTGATAAAACTTTTAACAATTTATCGTTAGGTATAGTAATTAATGAATCTACAGATTTTGATAATTCTTGTAAACCTTGTTCTGCATATATCATTCTTTTTTTTCCTTCAAAACTGAAAGGTTTTGTTACAACAGCAACCGTTAATATACCTAAATCCCTTGCTATTTTAGCAATTATAGGAGTTGCTCCTGTCCCAGTTCCTCCGCCCATACCTGCCGCTATAAAAATCATATCAGCACCTTCAAGGGCTGATTTCAGTCTTTCTGTATCTTCTTCTGCAGCCGTTCTTCCTACTTCTGGATTTGCTCCAGCACCTAATCCTTTAGTAATATTATTTCCTATTTGTATAGTTTGTCCTACATCTATTTTACGCAAAGCTTGTGCGTCTGTATTAATTGCAAAAAATTCTACTCCCTCTATTTTTTCGCGAATCATATGTTCTACAGCATTACTTCCCCCACCACCTATACCTATTACTTTAATAATCGCATCATTTTCTAAATTAACTGGTTCAAACATAATTTTTTTTCCTTATTATTTTTTAGGAATAACTATTACATATAGAATAATATGTTATTTAAAATTCTTTTTTTAACCAATTGTATATTTGTCTAATCCAATTATGTAATATTCCTATTTTCTTTGGAATGATTTTTTTTATTTTTTTTCCATATTGTAATAATCCAATAATTGTTGAGTATTCTGGTTGTGTAATATTTTCTGGAAGATCTGGTAGATTTGGTTTTTTAAGGATTACATTGGTTTGAAATATTTTTGTTGCATATAGTGGTAATGATTTGATTTGCGATGCTCCACCCGTTAAAACAATTCCCATTAACAATTTATTTTTATTTTTTATTTCTAAATTGAATTCACATTTTAATAGTTCATGATTAACTAATTGTAATAATTCAGAATATCTTGATTCAATAACTTCTACTAATTTTGCATGTTGTAAATTTTTTATTTTTTCGCCATTTTTTTTAAAGATATCTATATTATTTTTGATATTACGTAAATCACTAATAACTGATCCGTATTTTTTCTTTATAAATTCAGCATCATAATATGATAAAGAAAAAGCATAAGCGATATCTTTAGTAACTATATCGCCTCCATAAGGAATAACAGCACTATGCCGTAATGATCCTTGTGTATAAATACTGATATTAATTATTTCTCCGCCGATATCTACTAAGCAAACCCCTAATTTTTCTTCTTCTGTTAAAATTGCTTCACTTGCAGCTAATCCAGAAAAAATAATTTTTGATACTTTTACCCCGCATTTTTCAATTGCTTTAGTTATATTTTTTTCAAGACTATAACAAGAAGTTATTAAATGTACATTAGCTTGCATACGTACACCGGATAGTCCTAATGGATTTTTTATATTTGATTGCTGGTCAATTGAAAATTCTTGCGGAATAATATGTGTTATGAATCGGTCATTCCTTATTTTTATTGATTGCGCAGTTTTAATAGCATTTTTAATATCGTCACGAGTAACTTCATCTTGTTTAATTGGAACTACGCCAATTTCATTTAAACATTCTATATCTTTATGTGAAATTGATACATATACTGATGTAATCTTATATTTTGCAACTTTTTCAGCTTCATAAATAGATTTTTTAATACATGAGATTAATAATTCTAAATTATTGATATGACCATTTTCTATCCCATACGATTGATTTTGACTAAATCCAATAATTTCTATATTTTGATTATTTAGAATAGCTCCAATTAATACTATAATTTTTTTTTGACCCTATTTCCAAACCAACTACTATATTTTTATTATTTGAAATACTCATGTTTAACCTGTATTTATGGTTATTCTATTTTTTTATGATTATTTAAGGAGATCCTTATTATATAGGATTTTTTGATTTATAATGTAATCTAGATTTTCTATTAAATTATTATGTTTATTAATCATATTATTTGATGTGTTTTATAATATAAAAAAATAGGTATTGTAATTAATAAAAATAATTTTGTAAGTACATAAAATATGTATTTATTTTTTTTATTGCTCTATTGTAGAGATTGATTCTTTATTTTAATATAAAAATTTTAAATAAAATTATAGATATTTTTTTTAAATCGATTTATTGTTATATAATTTAGTATTATTATATGCATAATTAAGTATTTATTATGATAAATAAAATTTATTATCAGGATAGATTTTTATTTCTTATGTTTGAAAACATTAAATTCTTATATATTTTATAGATATTTAATAGATAAAATATAAAAAAAATTAATTTTTAAAAGATATCAAACATTAATAAAAAGTAAATTAGGATATATTTTGATTTTTAAAAAATATGTTAAAAAAATTTTTTATTTAATAATATTAAATATATTATATAAATAATGAACTGGATATAATATTAACTATGGTTTTATTTTTTATTTGTTCTTATATAGAATTAAATATATTTTTAATTTGAAAAATTACGATTTTTAATAAAAAAAATTTTAAATTTGATTAATTATTTATAATTTATAGTTGCAATAATAATAAATTATTTTATATGACTTTATAATGTTATATCTCTATTTGAGATAATATGATAATAATGAATTATTTATTTTTTAGATATTTTTATTTGTAAAAGAGTATAAGTGGTTTTATAGTTTTATTATTAAAGATAATGCATCACTTTTTTTCTTTTTACTTTTATTTATTAACTGCAACACTTATTATTAATAAGTATAGCTAATAATATTAAATTATTATACATGAATAATGTAAAAGGTTTTAATTCAATTGTATAAAATTTTAAAAATGATTTTTTTTTGTTTAAATTTTTTTTTAGAATTTTATAACATTAAAAAAGATATTATTTATTTTAATAAATATTAAATTTAATAACTTTTAATATTAAAAATATAATTGTAAAAATATATGTTGTATTATTATTAAATAATCAATATTGTTTTTTAAAAAAGATACATGCTATATCTTATATAATATAATGTAATATTTTATATGTAAAAAAATATTAAGTTTTAAAATAAAAATTTTAAAAAATTTTTTATTACACCAATATAGATGTTTATTAATTTTATTAATTTTAAATTATTATATATATATTTTTAAATGATAAAAATTTAATGTCATTTAAAGTATTAGAAAATTTTTTATTTTTATTTATATAATATTATTTTTAATATGTATTATATTAATAAAATATATAGAATTATCTTATTTCACATATACGTAATATTGCGCTGCGTGCACGAGGATTTTTTTGAATTTCAGATATATTTGGTTTAATACGTTTAATAAAACGTATTTTTTTTTTTATTTTTCTTATTTGCAATTCAGTAATAGGAAGTTTTTTAGGTATATTTGGATAATTACTGTAATTCTTAATAAAGTTTTTTACAATCCTATCTTCAATAGAATGAAAACTAATAATAGCAATTTTTGATCCGGAATGTAATATGTTAATAATAATTTTTAATATTTTATGTAATTCATTTATTTCTTGGTTAATATATATTCGAAAAGCTTGAAATGTTCTCGTAGCTGGATGTTTAAATTTGTCATATTTTGGGATTGATTTTTTTATGATTTGAACTAACTCTAACGTGCTTGTTATGGTTTTTTTTTTTATTTGTAATATGATGGCTCGGGATATTTTTTTTGCGTATTTTTCTTCGCCAAAATTTTTTATTACCTGTTCTATTGTTTTTTGGTTTGTTTTTTTTAACCATTGACTAACTGATATTCCAGATTTAGGGTTCATACGCATATCTAAAGGTCCATCATTCATAAATGAAAATCCTCGGATACTAGAATTTAACTGTATTGAAGAAATACCTAAATCTAATAATATTCCATCTATTTTATCTCTATTTTTTTCTTTTTTTAATATTTTTTCAATATTAGAAAATTTACCTAAAAATATTTTAAATCGCGAATCTTTTATTTTTTTTCCGATTTTTATAGATTGTGGGTCTTGATCAATACTATATAACTTTCCATTAACCCCTAATTCTTGAAGAATTGCTTTTGAATGACCACCACCTCCAAATGTACAATCAACATATGTACCGTCTTTTTTTATTTTTAAGTATTGTATGATTTCTTTTGTTAAAACAGGTTTATGAATCATAATTTTTATTACCTTAATGTAGAAATTTTTTATTTAATAAATAAAATATTTTAAATAAATAATTTTTTTTTAATAATTCATTTATATTTTAAATAACTTATTTGTTTAGTATTATTAATCATTAATAGTCTCATGTTTTTTTTTATAAAATTCTTTACTAATACTTATAACCCCAGATCTAACGGTTTCTATTACTTTAAATAGTTGTTTTATAATATATAAAAAATTATCGATAATGTTGCTTGTTCCAAATATTTGAATGGTATATGTATGAGCAGTAATATGAATAATATCACCGTGGTATAATTTTATTAATTGTGTAATATCAAATTTTTTTTCATTTTCTTTTATATTAATTGTGATTAATAAAATTTCTCTTTCAATATATTGTCCTTTTTTCATCTCGGAAACACGAAATACATCGATCAATTTATGTAATTGTTTTTCAATTTGTTCAATTATCTTTTGATCTCCATGGGTTTGAATAGTCATTTTAGATAAAGTTGGATCTTCAGTAGGTGCTACAGTTAAACTATCAATATTGTACCCACGTTGTGAAAATAGCCCTATTACTCTAGATAAAGCTCCCGATTCATTTTCTAAAAGAATGGATAGTATTCTTTTCATATTATTTAACCTTAATTTCTTAATAACATTTCATTCATCCCGCCATTTTTTATTTGCATAGGATAAATATGTTCAGTTGGATCAATATGTATATCTAAAAATACTAAAGATCCATGATTAACTATGTTAATCGCATGTAATAATTTTTTTTAATGTCAGAAGGTTTATTAATTATTAAGCCAATATGTCCATATGATTCTACTAATTTTACAAAATTTGGTAATGATTTCATATATGAATGTGAATGTCGTCCAGAATATATCATATCTTGCCACTGTTTCACCATACCTAAAGATTGATTATTTAAATTGATTATTAAAATAGCTATTTTATATTGTTTTGCAGTAGATAGTTCTTGGATATTCATTTGAATACTTCCATCACCAGTAATGCATATTACTAATTCGTTTGGAAAAGCTAATTTTACACCGAGAGCAGCTGGAAGTCCAAAACCCATAGTTCCTAATCCACCTGAATTAATCCAATGACGCGGTTTTTTAAAATTATAATATAATGCAGTAAACATTTGATGCTGTCCAACATCTGAAGTAATATATGCATTTCCTTGAGTTAAAGAAGATAACTCTTTTATTACACCTTGTGGTTTAATAAAATTTTGAGAATTTTGATATTGAAGACATTGTATTTGTTTCCATTGATCAATTAGCTTCCACCATGCACATAAATAATTTTTTTCTCTTATATTATTTTTTTTGTTTAAAAAATATAAGATTTCTTTTAAAATAATTTTAGCATCACCAACAATAGGAATATGCGCTGTAATTGTTTTAGAAATAGATGTAGGATCTATATCAATATGTATTATTTTAGCGGTTGGACAATACTTTTTAATGTTATTTGTTGTACGATCATCAAAACGTACCCCGATAGCTAAAATAACGTCGGAATAATGTATTGCCATATTAGCTTCATAGGTACCATGCATACCTAACATGGATAAGTTTTGTGGATGATCTCCGGGAAATGCGCCTAATGACATTAAAGATAAAACAACAGGAATATTTAATTTTGTTGCCAATTGATATAATTCTGAATGACTATTTGAATTAATGATTCCGCCTCCAGCATAAATAATCGGTTTTTTTGCTTTTATAAAAATTTTTATTGCTTTTTTAATTTGACCTATATGTCCATTTTTAATGGGATTATATGATCGAATATTGATTGATTCTGGCCATATATAATTTTTTTTTATATTTTGATCTAATATATTTTTAGGTAAATCTATTACTACTGGTCCTGGTCGACCGCTTGTAGCTAATAAAAAAGATTTTTTAAAAATTTCTGGAATTTCTTCAGTTTTTTGTACTAAGAAACTATGCTTAACAATAGGGCGAGAAATCCCAATCATATCACATTCTTGAAATGCATCATAACCCATTAGTTCTGAAGAAACTTGACCTGAAATTATTAATAAAGGAATAGAATCCATATAAGCTGTTGCAATTCCAGTAATAGAATTGGTAGCTCCAGGCCCTGAAGTTACTAATACTACTCCAATTTTTCCAGTTGCCCGTGCATAACCATCAGCCATATGTGCGGCACCTTGTTCGTGTCTTACTAAAATGTGCTTTATTTTTTTTCCGATTGTTTTAAATGCATCATATATATCTAATACAGCGCCACCAGGGTATCCAAATATAATTTTAATATTTAAATCAATTAGTGATTGAATGACCATTTCAGCGCCTGATAATAACTTCATAGTATATGGTCCTTTTTTTATATATTTTTTTTTTAATTTCTTTATTTTAGTAAAAATTTTTATTTTATTATTTTTTAAAGTAAAATAACAAATAATTTTTTTTATTAATATAGTATACATATTTTAATATTATTAAAAAAACTTTTATGTTTAGTTTTTTTTAAATTTTTATTTTATGTAATATTAAAATTATTTTTTATGTTATGTTTTTTTAATTTTTAATTATATAAATATTTTTTTTATATAATATTTTCACCGTCTTATATAAGACGGATAAAAATATTATATATATTATTATGCATATAAATATTGATTATTATTAAAAAAAATATTAATTTTCTCGGAGCAATAAATTAAGTTCGGTTTTTTTTAATGTTTTATAATCTACTTTTTTAACAATAACAGCGCAATATAAGTTAATTTTTTTATCCGTTGAGGGAAGAGATCCAGGTACTACTACTGATCCATTTGGAACTTTTCCATAAAAAATATTATTTGTTTCGCGATCATAAATTTTTGTACTTTGTCCGATGTACACGCCCATAGAGATGACAGATCCTTGACCAATTATTACACCTTCTACTATTTCTGAGCGCGCACCAATAAAACAATTATCTTCAATAATTGTAGGATTATTTTGTAGAGGTTCTAATACACCACCTATACCAACTCCTCCGGATAAATGAACATTTTTTCCGATTTGAGCGCAAGATCCAACAGTTGCCCATGTGTCAATCATGCTATTTTTTCCAATATGAGCTCCGATATTAACAAAACTAGGCATAAGTATAACATTTTTATCAATAAATGAACCATATCTAACGGTTGCATATGGTATAATACGAATATTATCATTAATAAATTGATTTTCATCATATTTTTTATATTTTAAAGGTATTTTGTCATAATATGAGTTTTCGGCGCATTTGAATATTTTATTTTTTTTTGAGTATAAATATAATAATACGGATTTTTTAATCCATTGGTGAGTTATCCAGGTTTTATTAATTTTTTCGGATACTTTAATTTTACCAAAATTTAATAAATCAATAGCTTTATTTATTATTTTTTTATCTTTAGCTTGAATAATATAGTTTTTTATTTTATTTTTTTTGATCATAAATATAATCTATATTTTTTTTAGTTCTAACATGTTAATATATAACCTTTCTAAAATGATAAACAGTTTAAATCTATTTATTTTTTTGTTAATTTTTATACTATGATATAATTTATTTGGTTTAATATTAGAATTAGATCAATTTTTATAAAAAGTTTAAAAATATTTGAATGACTTAAGAGTTAATAAAAATTTTTGGGATATTTTCGTTATTTTGTATAGTGAGTATTTCACATCCGTTATTTGTGATTAAAATAGTATGTTCATATTGTGCTGATAAACCCTTATCTCTTGTTTTTATGGTCCATCCATCTTTAGAACAGTATACATCTGGTGATTTTTCATTTATCATAGGCTCGATAGTAAATGTCATTCCAGACTTTAAAATTATATCATTTTCAGTGTTTTCATAGTGTAATACTTGTGGTAACTCATGAAAATTTTTCCCGATTCCGTGACCGCAATATTCTCTAACTATAGAAAAATTGCTTTTTTTAATATAATTTTGAATAACTTTTCCAATACCAGATATCGGTACTCCGGGTTTAACATATTTTAAAGATTCATAAAGACAATTTTTAGCCATATTACATAATAATTTTTTTTGTTCGTTTATTTTTCCGACATAAAACATTTTTGAAGCGTCACTATAATAGTTATTTTTAATAACCGCTACATCTATATTAACGATATCTCCTTCCATTAAAAAAATATTTTTATTCGGAATTCCATGGCATACAACATCATTAACTGAGATACATATAGATTTTGGAAATTTATGATATCCAAGACATGCTGGTATAGCTTTTTTTTTTTTTGTTATATAATCGTGACAAATTTGATTAATTTCATCAGTAGAAATAAAAGGTTTAATATGATGTTTAATCATTTCTAATACATTAGCGGTAATTTTTCCTGAAATGCGCATATATTCGATTTCTTTTTTATTTTTTAATGATATTTTCATAATTTTAAATTTTTATATAGTTAATTTAATTGATATTTTATTGTAATTAAAAGTTTTTTATCTATATTTTTTATATATAATGTTTTTAAGTTTATTTATTAAATAATATATATAAGTAGATATTTAAAATATTTTATTTATATATCAAATTTTTTATGTAAAATTGTTATTATATGGTGTATTTTATATAAAGGATTATAAGAGGTAACTAATATAATATATACTATACTATACTATATAGAATAATCATTCTATATTAAAGGTTATATATAAAAATTATGAGAATTATTTTTTTTATTTAAGATTAAAAATTTTTTTTAATTTACTTAATTTTTTACTATTTATAATATAGTATAAAATATATTTAAGTTTTATTATTTTTTTAATTATGAATGGTAAAAATTTTTTTAAATATTTTAGAGGGTTATCATGGATATTAAATTAATGAAAGATATGATTACAGCCGGAGTACATTTCGGACATCAAACACGATTTTGGAATCCTAAAATGAAACCTTTTATTTTTGGAATACAAAATAAAGTACATATTATTAATTTAGAAAAAACTGTCCCATTATTTCAAAGTGCTATTAAAGAATTACAGAATACTATTAAAAAAAATGGAAAAATATTGTTTGTAGGGACTAAGCGTGCAGCAAGTAGTTTAATTAAAGAATCAGCGATTTTATGTAAACAATTTTACGTAAATAAACGTTGGTTAGGTGGTATGCTAACAAATTGGAAAACTGTACGTCAATCCATTAAAAAATTAAAAGATTTAGAGTTACAATCTCAAGATGGAACATTTGAAAAATTAACAAAAAAAGAGGTTTTATTACGAATGCGTTCATTGCAAAAATTAGAAAATAGTTTAGGTGGAATTAAAAATATGGGAGGTTTGCCAGACGCTATCTTTATTATTGATACACTTTATGAAAATATTGCAATACAGGAAGCTAATAATTTAGGAATTCCAGTATTTGCCATTGTAGATACTAATTCTAGTCCCGATGGTATCGATTACATTATTCCAGGAAATGATGATGCAATTCGGTCTATTAAATTATATTTAAACATACTTACATTAGAATTATTAAAAATATTTCCTAAAAAAAATATTTCACAGTATATTAAAAGTCCTACATAAAATATTAATTTTTATTTTTTTTTAATATTTAAAGGTAAATATCTATTTTCAATTAAAATTTAATTTACAGTATTAAATAGTAAAAAAATAAGATCATATACTTTATTAAGGGTGAAACCAATGGATCATTTATTTTTGTTAATAAAAGAATTAAGAAAAAAAACTGGATCAGGATTAATAGATTGTAAAAATGCTTTGATACATACTCGTGGTGATATTAATAAAGCAATTGATTATTTAAGAAGCTCTGGAACTTGTTTAGCATTAAATAAACTTTCTAATAAAACAACAGAAGGTGGTGTATTTGTTTGTATACATAATACTACAGGTTTTATATTAGAATTAAATGCAGAAACAGATTTTGTTACACATACTAATGAATTTAAAAAATTTGGTCAAGAATTAGTAAATTATGCAAGTAAACATGATATTGATAATGTAAATGTTTTAAAAAAAATATTTAAAAAAGAAATAGTTTCTTTAATTACTAAAGTGTCAGAAAATATTAAAATTAATAGAATTAAAAAAATCTTTGGAAATATAATAATTTCGTATATTCATATGAATAAAATTGGTGTTCTTGTCGCTTCTTCTAATTTAGAATTATCATTGAAACAAAAAGAATGTATGAAAAATATTGCTATGCATATTGTTGCATTAAATCCAATATGTTTAACGCAAAAAGAAATTCCACAAAATATTATAGATCGTGAATTATCTATTCAAACGGAATTAGCGAAAAAAACAGGTAAATCTGCTTTATTGTTACAAAGAATTATAGATGGTCGTATGAAAAAATTTATTAATAATAATACATTATTAAATCAAAAATTTGTTATGGATATTAAAAAAAATATTCGAGAATTTTTAGAAGAAAATAAGGTTTCACTTAGTGGTTTTATTAGACTACAAGTAGGTACAGCATAATTCTTCATTAATTGTTTAATAATTTGAAGTGATTTATTAAAGTTGGTTTTATTTTAATTTATAGTATTTAAGGTAGTTTTATAAAAATAAGTATTACTATTAATTTTAAAAAATTTAATTGATTAATAAAATATAATTTTTAATATATTAAATAAATTAATTATTTTATGTAATATTTTTAAATATCAATATATTTATTTGATTATTATAATAATTTCTAAGAGTTATAAAAATTAAAATAGAATATATACATACTTTTAATTATTAATTGAATATTTATAAATAATGATTTTTTTTTCTCATTTTTTAAATGGTATTTTAATAGATCAAAAATAATAGATTTTATTGAAAAGATTAATTGATGATTATATTTATATAATTTTTATTATATTAGTTGTTTACTATTCATAATTAATAATATGATTTTTATATATTTAATATTAAAATGGGTTTTTATAATGATTTATAATATTTTTATGAAAATTACTTAGTTTTATTCTTATTGTAAGAAATATTATTTTATTGATTAATATAAAATATTAATAAAAAATATACTTTTAAAGAACATAATATATAAGTATATTAAAGTGATTAAATAAATGTTTTTAATATCTTTAAGTAATTTTTTTTCTAAATATATTAATGTAATATCTGTTATTATTGGATTATATTTAATATATAAAAAAAATAAAAATTTTTTTTAAGTTCTTATTAATTTTATAATTAATTCTAATACTTATATAAGGATTTCTAAAAAATGATTAATTCATTAGTAGAATATGTTCGTGTTTCCATGAATAAATGTGTTATAGTTTTTCAAGATGATTTAAACAATATACGTGCTAATCATGTTACGCCATCATTATTAAAAAATATTTATATTGAATATTTTGGTGTTAAGACTTCGTTGTTCCAATTATCTAATATTGTTGTAGAAGACAATAATACATTAAAAATAACATTATTTGACGAATCTATAAAAAATACAGTGGAAAAAGCTATTATAAATTCAAATTTAGGTTTTAATCCAATTTCGATAGATTCTATTATTCGTATTCCTGTTCCTATTTTATCTGAGGATAGAAGAAGAGAATTAGTAAAAATGATTAAAAAAGATTCTGAACATACCCGGGTTACAATAAGAAATATTAGGCGAGATGCGCATGAAAAGTTAAAAATTTTTTTAAAAAATAAAAAATAACACAAGATTTAATGCGAGATTATAAAAAAGAAATTCAAGATTGTACCGATATGTTTATTAAAAAAATTAATAAAATAGTTGCTCTCAAAGAAAATGAGTTAATGAATGTTTAATAAAATATATTTCATTTTTTTAATATTATTCAATTTAATTATTTAATATTATAATATTTTTTTAAAAATTATTAATTTTTAATTATTTGTATAATACTATAAATATATTAATTTTTTTAAACTCAGATATTGTAACTATTATATTATATTATTACGGTATTTTTTTTTGAATTTATTTGTCTTTATAATTTAATAGAGAATCTTTATTTCAATATCCATTAAAAATAGAAACATTTAACTAATAAAATACATTCAGAAAGATAATATTTTTTAAACTGTGCTAATTTACTTTTTAATTAATATTAAATAATATATAATTTTAAAATTAAAGGTGCTATAAAAAATATTTTATTAAAATTTGTAATGATATTTTTATTTTTTCGATTAATTATAAATAAATAAGTATAATACATATGTTTCATAAAACTCTTGTTTTTTTAGGGATATTATTTTTTTCTACTGTTATTTTTCCTGTGCAATCGCGTCCTATTACACGTATTGTTTTTCATGGTTTAAATCATGCAGCTAATTTAAGTATTATAAAAAAAATTATGCTTGATCAACATAAACAGAAATCTTTACAAGATATAAATAATATTATAAAGACTTTATATAATACAAATTATTTTATTAATGTGCGTGTTAAAAAAATAAAAGAAACATTTTTTTTTTATGTGACAGAGTTTCCGAAAATAAAAAAAATATTTTTTTCCGGGAACAATATACTTTCAGAAAGTTTTTTAAATAATAGTTTACATCGATTTGGTATTTTTGAAGATTATCCTTTTAATCTTAAAAAATACAACGATTTTTTAAGTTTTTTAAAAGAATGCTATTATAATCGAGGTATTTTTGGTATTAAAATTAAACCTTTGTATACAAAATCTTTAAATAATAATGTTTCCATTAATATTAATGTTTATGAAAATGCCTTTTTTAACGTATCTGATATAAAAATTGTAGGTAATAAACAATACCCTAATGCTTTTATTTTAAAAAAATTTTTTCAATTTAATCGATATTTCTTTTTTCCTCGTTTTTTACAGAAACAGTATACCTTTTCTCAATTTAAAGAGCATTTATTAGAGTTAAAAAATTTTTATAAAAATAATGGTTACTTAAAAATTAAGATTAATCAACTTAAGGTTTTTGAAAATCAAGATCACAATAGCGTTTCTATCGTTATTGAATTATGTGAAGGTGAAAAATATACGTTTAAAAAAATTGTAACTCATCAGGTTAAATCAGAATATTTTAATAAAAATATAGATATAAAACGTGTTTTTATTCCTGCAGTTAATTTTCAAGAGTCTGATGTTTTATTTTTAAAGAAAAATAAAAAATTATATGCACATGTTGGGTTTTCTAATGTAAAAGTGACAATACGTCATGATATTAATGAAATCGATAAATCTGTTATTATATATATTTTAATTGAACCTAAAGAACAGTTTTTTATAAATAAAATTTATTTTGTTGGGAATACAAAATCAAAATATTCATTTTTAAAAAAAATTATTAAAACATCAAAACACTCCTATTGTGATAAGTATACTATAAAAAAAAATTGTCAGTTATTACAAAATACTGACTTATTTAATACAGTATATTTTAAGACATATAAAGCAAAAGGTTTACTTAATACAATTAATGTATACTATGTTCTAGAAGATAAAAAAGACAATCAACTTGTATGTTCCGCAGGTTTTGATTCCAAGTCAAAATTATTATTAAAATTTTTATATTATGATAAAAATTTTTTAGGATTAGGATATAGGATTTATTCAAATGTTGCAAAAAATTTATATTTAACACAGGTAAATACATACTTTTCTAAATCATTGGAATCATTAAAAAATTTTACATTTAAATTTCGTTGTTTTTTTGATTCTATAGATAAAACTTATTTTGATCCGACTAAATATATTGATAAATATTATGGTTTTGATTCAAAACTTATTACTCCGGTTATTAAAAATAAAAGGTTTTCTGTTTCTATTGGAAGTTTTATGGCAAGATTTCCTTATTTTTCACCTCAATTTTCTTTAATGCAGTATATTAATTTTTTTCGTGATCATTTAAAATCAAAAAGTTTATTACGAAATTTTTCTATCTTGGATTTTGTTTTTAAATACGTATTTAATTATAATAATATTCACCTAGAAAATCTTGTAAAAATCGGTAATCAAATTAAATTGATAGGTAAATTCACATTACCATTTTCAGATAATAAATTTCATAAAATTACTTTATCTTCAGAAAACTTTTTTCCATTAGAACATACAAAAAGTTTTTTATTGCATATGTATTCAGCATTAGGGATAGGTTTTACGTTCGGAAAAAATATTTTTCCAATTTATGAAAATTATTACATTGGAGGTTCACAATCTGTACGTGGATTTCAAAATAACAGTTTAGGTCCGAGAGCATTTTATTATTATCTTAAAAATCTTTTATCTAAAAAAGATAACAAAAGTAATGATCAAATTATATGCGAATCTGCAAATCCCGTAGGTGGAAATGTTATGATACATACAAATATGGAGTTATTATTTCCGCATATTCATACTCACAATTCATTGTTAGGTTATTTTCAATATGGAATTTTTTTAGATACAGCAAATCTTTGGGATAGTTCGTTACGATATATGTTAAATATTTTTAAAAATATTCATATGATTAAATTTTATAATCCTAGCAAAATTTATATGTCTACCGGTGCTTTTGTTCGTTGGTTTTCATTCTTAGGACCTGTGACTGTAACATTTTCTATTCCATTATTATATGAAGGTATATCTAATTATAACTTATTAAGATTTTATGTTGATTTTAATACTCCTTAGTTTTATTTATATAATATATATATATGTATTAAAAAATATATTTTTGGCGATATATAATGAATGATTTTAAAACTTTTTTAAATATTGAAAAAATTATAAATTTTTTACCTCATCGTTTCCTTTTTTTATTAATTGATCAAGTTGTTAAATACAAAAAATTTTTTTTATATGCATTAAAATTTGTTTCAATAAATGACTTTTTTTTAGGGCATTTTCCAAAAAAATTTGTTTTTCCTGGGGTATTGATTATTGAATCTATTGCTCAAGCAAGTGGTTTATTATCAATTTTTAGTAAAGGACAATTAATTAATAAAGAATTAATTTATTTAGTAAGTATACAAAATGCATTTTTTAAAAAACAAGTATATCCTGGAAATAAAATGATTATTAAAGTTTTTTATAAAAAAAAAATAAATAATTTTGAGGAATTTGATGGAATTGTTTTGGTTGATAATACTTTAATATGTAAAGCGACATTATTATTATCTCGTTTTTAATATTTTTCAAATATATTTTATTAAAAATTTTTTTAAATAGGCATTTATAAGAAAAAGTATTTATTAATAGTTTTTTATATAAATTTAAAAGTTAAAGTATACAAATATTATAGATTATAAAGTATGAAATCATATTAATAGTATACTTTTTCGTATATTATGGGATGATATAAAATATGTTGCAGACAAAATTTATACATTTAAAAGTTCATAGTGATTATTCTATGATTGATGGTCTTGCAACACCGGAAGCGTTAGTAAAACATGCATATAACTCTAATATGGTTGCATTAGGATTAACCGATATTAATAATTTATATGGGGTGGTGAAATTTTATTCTGCAGCTCGTACATATGGTATTAAACCTATTATTGGTATGGATATATGTATTACTTCACATATTATAAAAAATAAAATTTTTCATTTAACAATTTTAACTAAAAATAATATTGGATATAAAAATCTTATTAATTTAATATCAGAATCTTATCAAAAAGGATATGATGAGAATGTTGGTCCCATTATAAAACTTAAAGACATTATTTCTTTTAGAAAGGGTTTATTAATTTTATCTGGAGGGATGTTAGGAGATATCGGATCATGTTTAATGAAGAATGATCTAAATTTGTTAAAAAAATGTATATATTTTTATAAAAAATATTTTTTAAATAAATATTATTTAGAAATTTCGAGATTAGATAAAGAACAAGAACATGAATATATTGAAAAAATAAAAAATATTTCATGTTTTTATTCTTTACCCCTTGTTGCAACAAATAATGTTTCATTTTTACGAAAAAAAGATTTTAAAATACATAAAATTCGGGTAGCTATTCATCAAAAAAAGAATGTATCAGATCCAAATTTTATTTATACGTACACAAAACAACAATTTTTAAAAAATGAACAAGAAATGGTAGAAATTTTTTGTGATATTCCGGAAGCTTTAATTAATAGCGTTGAAATTGCAAAACGTTGTAATGTGATTATTCCATCCGGAGAATATTTTTTGCCCGTTTTTTCTACACAATCTATAGATATGTTTGATTTTTTTTTAAAAAAGGTAACGGTAGGATTAAATAATCGTTTAAATGAAAATTATCCTAATATAATAGAGAAAAAAAATTATAGTAAAGTATATTTTAAAAGATTGATGTATGAAACAAAAATAATTAAAAAAATGGGTTTTATTAGTTATTTTTTAATAGTAATGGAATTTATACAATGGGCAAAAGATCATAATATACCCGTTGGGCCGGGACGGGGGTCTGGGCCAGGATCATTAGTGGCATATTCACTATATATTACAGAATTAGATCCTATAAAATTTGATTTATTATTTGAAAGGTTTTTAAATCCTGATCGAGTTTCTTTACCTGATTTTGATATTGATTTTTGTATGGATAAAAGAGATTTAGTGATTGAACATGTATCAAATAAATATGGTCGTAATTCTGTAGCACAAATTGTAACATTTGGAACGATGGCCGCAAAAGCTGTAATACGTGATGTAGGGCGGGTTTTAGGGTATCCATATGGTTTAATTAATAAAATCTCGAAACTAGTACCCTTAGATCCGGGTATGACTTTAGAAAAAGCATTTTTAATACAAAAAGATCTTATAAATTTATATAATGTAAATAATGATATTAAAAAATTAATAGATATAGCTAAAAAATTAGAAGGGGTAACAAGAAATATTGGAAAACATGCAGGAGGAGTTGTTATTGCACCAACTAAAATTTCTGATTTTGTTCCTGTTTTTTGTGATGCACAAGGTCAGAATCAAATTACTCAGTTTGATAAAAATGATATTGAGTATATTGGTTTAGTAAAGTTTGATTTTTTAGGTTTAAAAACTTTAACCATGATTTATTCATGCATTAAAAAATTAATAAACAAAAAAAAATTAAAAATACCGGAAATTTCAATCAATTCTTTAGATTTAAAAGATAAAAATAGCTTTAAATTATTAAAGAGTGCTGAAACAATTTCTATTTTTCAGTTAGAATCTGCAGGTATGCGAAATTTGATTCGTCGTTTACAACCAGATTCTTTTGAAGATATTATTGCATTGGTTGCATTATTTCGTCCTGGCCCATTACAATCAGGTATGGTAGATAATTTTATTGCGCGAAAACATGGACGAGAAATAATTTCGTATCCAGATAAAAAATGGCAGCATGAATTATTAAAACCAATATTAAAACCGACGTATGGAATTATTTTATATCAAGAACAGGTAATGAAAATTGCACAAGTATTGGCAGGATATACTCCCGGTGAAGCAGATCTTTTACGACGAGCAATGGGAAAAAAAGATCCAAAAGAAATGAAGCGACAAAAAAAAATTTTTAAAATAGGTTCAGAAAAAATTGGTATTTGCCCTAACTTGTCTGAAAAAATATTTGCATTACTAGAAAAGTTTTCTGCTTATGGTTTTAATAAATCGCATTCAGCTACCTATGCACTGATATCTTATCAAACATTATGGTTAAAAGCTAATTATCCGGAAGAATTTATGGCATCGGCCATGACATTAGATATGGATAATACTGAGAAAATTATTCTTTTAATACAAGATGCTCGACGTATGAATGTAAAAATTATAGCACCAAATATAAATATTAGTAATTATTCCTTTTCTATCTCTAAAAATAAAGAAATAGTCTATGGCTTAGGGGCTATCAAAGGTTTAGGTAAAGCGTCTATTGATCATATTTTAAAAGAAAGAAATTCAAAAAAAGTAGCATATAAAAATTTTTTGGATTTTTGTATTCGTATATTTTCTAAATGTATTACTCGTCGTATTTTAGAAAGATTAATAATGTCTGGTGCTTGCGATTGTTTTAAAATATGTCGCTTTGATTTGTTTAATAAAATTGAGTATTATATGCGTTCTGCAAAACAATATTTAGAATCTATTAAATTAAAACAAAATTTTTTGTTTGATTTTAATTATAATTGTTTTTTAACGAAATCTAATCAAATTCAGGAGATCAAAATAATTAAAAAGGAGGATGTTATAGAGAAAAAAAATAATTATTTTCAATGGGAACGTGAAACTTTGGGGTTTTATCTAACAAATCATCCTATTAAAAATTTTATAAAAGAACTACATTATTATACAAAAAAAATTAAATTAAGTGATTGTACTTGGAGTTCTCAAAAAAAAAATATTATTATAGCTGGTATGATATTTTCAATAAAAATAAAGTTTACTAAAAATAATAAAAAATTTTATTTAATTACATTAGATGACTCTTTTAGTCGTTTAGATATCATATTTTTTAGCGATATACATGATAAAAAAATACATTATTTATTAAATAATAAAAATATACTTGTTGTAATTATCGGTGATGTTTATTTTGATAAATTTCGAGGTTGCTCGCGTTTTTTAGTAAAAAAAATTATTGAACTTAAAGATTTTCGTATTAATCGAATTAAAAAAATTTTATTAAAGATTAATAAAAATGTATTAGCTCAGGAAAATTATATTATTCATTCTTTAGAATATTATTTTAATCATTATGTAAATATAGGTACAGTACATGTATCATTTTTAATATCTGAAAAATATCGAAATAAATATAAAATTTTTCAAAATCAGTGGAATATACAGCCTGATGATAATTTTTTTAATTATATCAATTTTCTTTCTCAGGATATAAAAGTAAAAATAATTTTTTTAAAATAAAAAATATAACAATAAAACAAATATTTTAAATAAAATTTATATACTATTTAATAGTTTTTTGAAGGAATTTTATTATTTTTGTGATTTTTATTTTTTTAGTACAATTATTAACCCGTGAATAGTATTCGATATATTTTTTTTTTACAGAATTTAAATTGATAATAATTCCATGAGGAATACCTATAAGGTTCATATCAGCGAACATTTTTCCGAAACTTTCGGATCGATTATCAAATAAAGTTTCAATATTCTTATTTTTTAAGTTTTTGTATAATAATTTCGAATATTTTTTAACTAAATTCGATTTATTAATTTTTATTGGTATAATAAATACTTGAAATGGAGCAATACAAGAGGGCCATAGAATTCCTTTATGATCATGATTTTGCTCAATAATAGCCGCGATAATTCTATTAATTCCGATGCCATAACAGCCCATATGCATGAATGTATTTTTTCCAGTTTTATTTTTTATTTTTTTATTAATCATTTCAGAATATTTAGTATTTAATTGAAAAATATGACCTATTTCTATTTTTTTTTCAGAACTATGGTTTTTATTATTATTTATAATTATTTCGTCGTTATTAATATTTGAAATATCTAAAAAATTATTAAAAAAAATATCTTGATTCCAAAGTATAGAATTAAGATTTTTATGTTTTTCAATAACAAAATAAGGTATTTTTTTAACATTAGTATCGGCAATTATATATATCTTATTTTCTAAAATATTTTTTATATTTAAATTATTTCCAATTTTTGGAAAAAATTTTTTTATTTCTAAAAATTTAATCGGTTGATTAATTATAGAAATGTTTTTTAATTTTTTAATATTTATTTGATATTCACTATTAATTATTAAAGCAATATAAGGGTATTTATTTTTTGTATTTTTTGTACATATAAAAAATATCTTTATTTCTTTTGTTTGAATATAATTAAAATTCTTTAATAATTTTTGTTGATTTTTTTTTGGTATTATTGCATTAAATTCATGAGATATTGAACCACCCATTGTAGTAGCATCTGCTATATTTACATGAAATATTAAATTTAATTTATTAAAAATTTTTAAATATATTTTAAAAATTTCGTGGTAAGTTTTTTTTAATGATTTATTGTTTATATGAAATGAATACGCATCTTTCATAAGAAATTCAACTGATCGTATAATTCCAAATTGAGGTCTTTTTTCATCTCTAAACTTTTTTTGAATTTGGTAAAAAATAATAGGCAATTGTTTATATGAATTTATTTCATAATTCATAATATATGTAATAACTTCTTCATGAGTTGGACTTAAGACAAATTGTTTTTTTCTGCGGTTTATAATTTTAATTAACTCAGCACCGTATAATTTATTTCTTCCACTTTGATCCCAGAATTTTTTTGGTTGTAATAATGGTAAACATATTTCGAGAGCTCCAAATTCATTCATTATTTTTTGAATTATTTTTGTTATTTTTTTAATTACTCGATATCCTGTAGGAAGCCATGTATATATACCTGCAGATAACATTCGAATAATTCCTGCCCGTAACATTAATTGATGACTTATTGTTTTAGTTTGTGCCGGTTTTTCTTTTAATGTTGATAATAAATATTTTTTTGTATACATGATATATGAAATTCTCTTTTTAGAATATATAAAAACATTTTATGCATATAAAATTTTTTATTTTTTATAATTTAGTTAGTTAAAAATAGTTATTAAATAAATTATTTTTATAATTTTTTATATTTAATTAAATTAAATTCACAAATATTAATCGTATAAGTGAATTATCTTATAATAATATATAAAATATTTATATTTTAATTTTTTTAAATAAAATAATATTTTTATATTAAATATTTTTAAAATAGATCAATTTTCTTTTTTTATTTAAGATTAATAAAATCTTATAAAGATAAAATATAATATAACATATAGAATATAAATTAATTATCTTAAGTAAATTTAAAAATTAATTATTTTTTTTCAATAAAAATATATTAATATTTATTGAAAGTATTAAAATATTTATTTTTGTTTTTTTTGTATTTTTGTTTATATTACAATAGTATCAATTTTATATAATATAAAGGAAAATATAATGAATAGTGAATCATATGAAGAAAAAACTGAACAACCTACCCCGTATAAAATTAAAAAATCTAAAGAACTTGGTGTTTTATCGTATTCTCGTGATCTTAATTCTTTTTTTCATATTACTTTTAGTTTCTTTTTTTAAAAAATCATTGCAAAAAAAATTTTTTATTTTTTTTTATCAATGTTTTTTAAATAGTTTTGTATTTGATTTTCATTCATTAGAAAATAAAAAAATACCATTTATTTTTTTATTTCATAATATGAAATTTTTTTATTTTTATTTTTTAATTTTATATATAGGGATATTTTGTATATTAATAATAACTCCTATATTGTTTTTTAATCACTCAATATCTATTAGACCTTTAAAAACTAATTTAATATTTTTTAATATAGTTCAAAATATAAAGAATTTTTTTTCATTAAATATTTTTTTAGAATTTTTTAAAATACTTTTTAAAAATCATTTTTTTCTTTGTATTTCGGGATATTATTTATGGAATTATTATCCTGATTTTATGTTATTTAAAAAAATTTCTTTAATATTTAATATATTCTTAGGATTACGAGTTGTTAATTTTTATTGTATTGTTATGTTAAGTCTTATTTTTGGAATGGCTGTAATAGATTTTTTTTTACAACGTTATCAGAATAATAAAAATTTACGTATGACATTACAAGAAGTTAAAAATGAATTTAAAGAACTTGAAGGAAATCCAATTATTAAGCAACGTATTCATTATACTATAAAAAATAAAAACAAAAAAAATAATATTTTTAATGCTGATGTTATTATTATGGATCAATTAAAATATGCAGTAGCTATAAAATATGATACAGAAACCATGTCTGTTCCAAAAATTTTAATAAAAAGTCAAGGTGAATCAGTAAAAAAATTAAAAAATTATCTAAAAAAATATCAAATTCCAATGTTATTATTATCTGACTTAACAAAAGTATTATACCATAATTCTGTTGTTGGAAAAGATATACCTGATTTTTTATATAAACCGGTAGCGGAAGTTTTTGCATGGGTTTGGCAACTACAAAGATGGAAAAAATATGGTGGAGTTTATCCTCAAGCACCGCAACATATATCTGTACCAGCAGAGTTATATTTTAGTGGAGAATAAATATAGATATGGTAAAATTATTAAGGCTTTTTAAAAAATACAGAAAAAATACAAAATCAGCAATGGCAATTTCTTTCTGTACCCGTATTAATTATTATGATTTTATCAATGTTAATATTACCGTTACCCCCTATTGTCTTAGATATTTTTTTTACATTTAATATCGTATTGTCTATTATGATTCTTCTTGTATCTATGTTTACGAAGAGTACGTTGGAATTCTCTTCGTTCCCAACGATTTTATTGTTTTCAACATTATTGCGTTTAACATTAAATATCGCATCAACGCGTGTTATTTTGTTACATGGAAATTCGGGATCGTATTCGGCGGGACATGTTATTGAAGCATTTGGTTCCTTTTTAATTGGCAGTAATTTTGTTATTGGTACTGTAATATTTATTATTTTAGTTATAATAAATTTTTTAGTAATCACTAAAGGGTCAGGAAGAATAGCAGAAGTAGGTGCGCGATTTTTCTTAGATTCTATGCCCGGAAAACAAATGGCAGTTGATGCAGATTTAAATTCAGGTATGATTACAATAGAAGAAGCTAAATATAGACGTAAAACGATAGAACAGGAATCAGATTTTTATGGAGCTATGGATGGAGCAAATAAATTTATTAAAGGAGATGCTATTGCCGGGATATTAATAATGATTGTAAATATTATTGGAGGGTTATCAATTGGAATTTTACAACATAATATGTCGTTTTTACAAGCTGCTACTATCTATAGTATTTTAACAATTGGTGATGGATTGGTAACTCAAATTCCTGCTTTGATTATATCTACAGCTTCAGGAGTTATTGTAACTCGTGTTAACACTAATGATAAAAATATTGGTGAACAAATGATTTATCAAATTTTTAATAGTCCAAAAATAATTTTATTAGGAGGTATTGTATTAGGTGTATTTGGTTTGATCCCAGGCATGCCAAACTTTATGTTTTTAATTTTTACATGTGGATTATTTTTGTTATCATGGCGGATGTATTCTTCAAATATAGTACAAATATCAAAATCAGAAAATTCTAAAAATTTAAATTCTTCTAAAATAATAGAAGCTTCTTGGAATGATGTCCAATTTGAATATCCAATTTCTATCGAACTAAGTAAAAAATTATTACCAATTCTTCATCAAAATAAAAAAAATAACTTTTTAAAAAACATTCAAATTATAAGAAAAAATATTACTCAAAATACCGGTTTTTTACTCCCTAATGTAAATATTACACATAATATTAATTTAGAAGATGGATATTATCGAATTTTAATAAAAGGTGTAGAATACGCGCGAGGTATGGGATATTTAGATAAATTACTTGCTATTGATTCTTATAATACCATGAATGAATTATCAGGTATTAAGATTCAAGAACCGGTATTTGGATTACCTGCATTTTGGATTAATCTTATAGAAAAAGAACATGCAATAAAAAATAAATTTACAGTAGTAGACATTGGTACAGTAATTACTACATATATAAATAAAATTCTTATTAATAATATCCATGAATTATTAGGTTTTCAAGAAATTCAACAATTAATAGAACATATATCAGAGATGTGTCCTAAATTAATAGATCATTTGATTCCTAATATAATATCTATAACCACCCTACAAAAAATTTTACAAAATTTATTACAAGAAAAAATTCCAATTCGTGATATGAATACTATCTTGGAAACATTGATAAATCACGGATTTTCTTTAAAAAATAATATCGTAGCTTTAACAAACATTGTTCGACTTTCATTAAAAAAAATTATTACTCAGAAATTTTTTTATCAAAATCAATATATTAATGCTATTGGTTTAAGTCAGAGTTTTGAAATAACGTTATTAGAATTGATAAAAAATAAAAATAATACGATAGAACCGACATTTTTAGAACATTTTATTATAAAAACAAAAAATTCAATATTGCATCCAAAAAAAAATAAAAGAACCGATTGTATTATTAGTTCATAATGATTTACGTGTGATGTTATCTAAATTATATCGATATAGTATTCCTGAACTTGTTGTCCTATCTTATTTAGAAATTATGGAAGATCGCGAAATTCGTATTACTACTGAGATTAAATAAAATATATATAATAAAAATAATTTTAATAACTATTTTTTTTATATTTCTACATTTTTTTAACAGTATGGATTCCTAAAATATTTAAACCTGTTTTTATAATTTTAGCTGTTAACTGTAGTAACTGTATTCGACTATATTTAATATTATTTTTTTTTTGAATTTAAAATGTTACAGTTTTCATAAAAGTTAGAAAAATATCCTGATAATTCATATAAATAATTACACATAAGATGAGGAGTGCCATTTTTTTCGATAGAATATATTAGTTCTTCAAATTGAAGTATTTTTAATACTAATTTTCTTTCAAATATTGTAAATATCTTAATTTTTTTCTCATTTTTTTTATTTAAAAAATCGTTAAAAAATTTATTTAAAATCGATTGTATACGGGTATATGCATATTGAATATATGGAGCGGTGTTTCCAGTTAATGATAACATTTGATCCCAATCAAAAATATAGTTACTTTTTCTATTTTTTGATAAATCAAAATATTTTATTGCGCCGATTCCGATAATTTCTGAAATTTCATCAATTTCTTTTTTGTTAGGTGTGAATTTTTTTTTTAATATTAATTTAGCTCTAGAAACACCTTCATTTAATAAATCTTTTAATTTAATAATATTTCCGTCTCGAGTCTTAAATGGTTTTTTATTTTTACATAAAATCATTCCAAATGTATGATGTTCTAATATTAAATCATTTGGAATATAACCGGCCTTTTTTGCAATTAACCATACTTGCAAAAGATGCTGTTCTTGTCGTTTATCAGTGTAATAAATAATTTTATTAGCGTGAAATTTTTCATAACGGTATTTTAAACATGCGATATCAGTAGTTGTATATAAAAATGCTCCGTTTTTTTTTAATAATAATACCCATTTTTTTTCCATAACGATTTTTAAATTTATTAGTATATACAATAACCGCTCCATTATTTTTGGGTTGCTATATTTTTTTTGTAGATCTTTTATAATTTCAGGTAACATAAAATTATAAAAACTTTCACCAAAAATATCTTTTTTTCTTAATTTTACATTTAATCGTTTATATATTTTTTGATTATTTTTAATAGTTTGATTAACAATTTGATTCCAAATATATAGACATTTTTTATCATATTTTTGTAATTTTACAACATATTTATTTGTCTTTTCTGCAAATTTTTTATCTAATGTATATTTTTTATAAGCTTTTTGATAAAGGTATTCCAATTGATCTAAAAAATGATTCTCTTTTTTTTTTTCATATATATAAGCAATTAATATTCCGAATTGTGTTCCCCAATCTCCGATATGATTTTGTTTTATTACTTTATGTCCTAAAAATTCCATAATACGTACAGTAGTATCCCCTAATATAGTGGATCTAAGGTGCCCGATATGTAATTCTTTAGCTATATTAGGAGAAGAATAATCAATAATAACAATTTTTTTATTTTTAGTAGTTATATTAAGATTTTTTTTTTGAGCTATTGAATTTATTTTTTTTGTTAACCAGTTATTAGATAAATAAATATTTATAAATCCAGGTTTAGATACACTAATATTTGTAAAATTTGGAGATAATTTTAGATAATTTGCAATGTTTTGAGCTAATTTATATGGTTCTTCTTTTAAAAATTTTGAAATTTTTATAATTCCATTAGATTGGTAATCAATATGATCATTTTTATTATTTATTTGAATGATCGGGTCAAAATTTTCCGGAGCGCCTATTTTAATTCCAATATCGTATATTTTTTGATTTAAATATTTTTGAATTTGCATATTAAAGATACCTTAGGTATTAATCAATAAAAAAATATATAATAATATTATATATATTTAATATCATTATTTAATTTTTAAAATAAAATTGTAACATATTTTTTAAATATTTTTTTATTTTTCTTTATTTTTCCTTATAAAAAAGGTAATATATAATTACATATATTAAATATTTTTAAAATATTATTTATTAACCGCATATATTAAAATTTATGAAAAAATATGTTGACTTTTTTCGTAAAACAGATAATATAGAGCTTGTAAGAAAATTGTTCTTTAAAAAATAATCAGAAAATTTGTGTGGGCACATAAAAATTAAATGTTCAGTTAAAAATTATAAAATTTTAATTTTTTCAAATAAAATTACTTTTATAATAAAGATTTTGTTAAATTGAAGAGTTTGATCATGGCTCAGATTGAACGCTGGCGGCAAGCCTAACACATGCAAGTCGTGCGGCAGCGTGGAAGTTTTTTTATTTCTGACGGCAAGCGGCAAACGGGTGAGTAATATCTGGGGATCTACCTAAATGAGAGGGATAACCATTGGAAACGGTGGCTAATACCGCATAATGTTGAGAAACCAAAGTGGGGGACCCCTTAAAAGGCCTCGCGCGTTTAGATGAACCCAGACGAGATTAGTTTGTTGGTGAGGTAAAGGCTTACCAAGACCGCGATCTCTAGCTGGTCTGAGAGGATGGCCAGCCACACTGGAACTGAGATACGGTCCAGACTCCTACGGGAGGCAGCAGTGGGGAATATTGCACAATGGGCGAAAGCCTGATGCAGCTATGCCGCGTGTATGAAGAAGGCCTTAGGGTTGTAAAGTACTTTCAGTAGGGAAGAAATAGTTAATACTAATAATATTAGCAATTGACGTTACCTACAAAAGAAGCACCGGCTAACTCCGTGCCAGCAGCCGCGGTAATACGGAGGGTGCAAGCGTTAATCAGAATTACTGGGCGTAAAGAGCGCGTAGGTGGTTTTTCAAGTCAGATGTGAAATCCCTAAGCTTAACTTAGGAACTGCATTTGAAACTGTTAAACTAGAGTTTCGTAGAGGAAGGTAGAATTCTAGGTGTAGCGGTGAAATGCGTAGATATCTGGAGGAATACCAGTGGCGAAAGCGGCCTTCTGGACGAAAACTGACGCTGAGGTGCGAAAGCGTGGGGAGCAAACAGGATTAGATACCCTGGTAGTCCATGCTGTAAACGATGTCGACTTGGAGGTTGTTTCCTTAGAGGAGTGACTTCCGAAGCTAACGCGTTAAGTCGACCGCCTGGGGAGTACGGTCGCAAGGCTAAAACTCAAATGAATTGACGGGGGCCCGCACAAGCGGTGGAGCATGTGGTTTAATTCGATGCAACGCGAAAAACCTTACCTGGTCTTGACATCCATAGAATTTTATAGAAATATAAAAGTGCCTTAGGGAACTATGAGACAGGTGCTGCATGGCTGTCGTCAGCTCGTGTTGTGAAATGTTGGGTTAAGTTCCGCAACGAGCGCAACCCTTATCCTTTGTTGCCAGCGGTTCGGCCGGGAACTCAGAGGAGACTGCCGGTTATAAACCGGAGGAAGGTGGGGACGACGTCAAGTCATCATGGCCCTTACGACCAGGGCTACACACGTGCTACAATGGTGTATACAAAGAGAAGCAACTCTGTAAGGACAAGCAAACCTCATAAAGTACATCGTAGTCCGGACTGGAGTCTGCAACTCGACTCCACGAAGTCGGAATCGCTAGTAATCGTGGATCAGAATGCCACGGTGAATACGTTCCCGGGCCTTGTACACACCGCCCGTCACACCATGGGAGTGAATTGCAAAAGAAGCAGGTATTCTAACCAATTAATTTGGAAGACGCCTACCACTTTGTGGTTCATGACTGGGGTGAAGTCGTAACAAGGTAACCGTAGGGGAACCTGCGGTTGGATCACCTCCTTAAATATTAAAACATTTAATTGGAATGTGCTCACACAAATTTTCTGATTGTTTAAAACAGGCTTGTAGCTCAGCCGGTTAGAGCACACCCCTGATAAGGGTGAGGTCGGTGGTTCAAATCCACTCAGGCCTACTATAAAATATTTTTTAATTATATTTAAACTATTTTAAGGGGCTATAGCTCAGCTGGGAGAGCGCCTGCTTTGCACGCAGGAGGTCAGCGGTTCAATCCCGCTTAGCTCCAAATAAATTAATTTTTGTTTTTTTATACCTTAAAATTAAAAAACATTTATATGAGCTATGTATTCTATTTTTTATGAATAATATTTTTTTTATTTTTTTCTTCTCCAGTTCGTAAAAATATATTTATTTTTCTTTCTGTTTTTAAATTTGTTATTTTTACCTCCTTTTTTTTTATTATTAGTATTTTTTTTATTTTATTTAAATAAAAATTTATATATTTATCTGTTTTCAATATTTTTTTGAAAATAATAAATTTTTTAATGTATATTCATGCCCGCTACATATTTTTGTGTTATTTGGTAGAAAATTAATTAAAGAAATTGAATTAAACATATCTTTGTATTTACCTGTTAATACTTTTCCGCAACCCCCAGAAAATAAAATATCTCCACAGAATAAAAATGGAGATATAAAATAAGAAATATCGTGATTTGTATGTCCTGGTGTGTGTAATACAATAAATATGTGTTTTAATAAATATAATTTTGTAAATGAAAAACAAGGGGTTACAAAAAAATATTTTTTATTAATAAATTGGGGTCCATATATTTTTTTATTAGAGTATTGAATTAATAATTTTTTAATTCCCTGTATGTGATCTTTATGATAATGAGTAATTAATATTATTTTTGGAACTAGTTTTTTTTTAATTATAATATTTATTACTTTTTTTGCATCACCAGGGTCAATAATAATACATTTTTTATGTCGGTCTTGTAGAATCCAAATGTAATTATCTTGTAATGCTTTTATTCTGATATTTTTTAACATAATATATAAACCCCTAATAAAATATATTTTTTAAATATTTACTTGCTAATTATTCATTTTCTTATTTTTTACTTAAATTAATAGATCATTATTTTTCGGATTTTTTGCTTCTTTCTTTGCTATTTTATCACATATTTCGTTTTCTTGATGATTATTGTGAGACTTAGTCCAAACCCAAGTTACGATATGTTTTTTAAGTGCTTGATCCAATCTTAACCATAAATCTTTATTTCGAACTGGTTTTTTATTTTTTTTTAACCAATTATTTTTTTTCCAGTTATAAATCCATAAAATTATTCCTAAACGTAAATATTGACTATCAGTAGTTAAATTAATTATACATGGCTTTAATAAAAATTCTAAACCTACAATTGCAGCCATAAGTTCCATTCTATTATTTGTTGTATAATAAAATCCAAATTTAATTATCTTTCTATATTTTTTATAACGAATAATAGTACATAATCCTCCTGGACCTGGATTATATAAACAAGAGCCATCAGTAAACATTTCAATTTTTTTTAACATAATTACCCTTTAGTTAAAAATATTATCTTTTCAGTTAAAACGTTTAAATAATATATTATATGAGACAAATTGTATTAGATATTGAAACTACCGGAATGAATCAAGATGGATTATTGTACTTAAACCATCGTATTATTGAAATTGGTATGATTGAATTAATCAATCGTCAAGTTACTGGAAATATTCTTCATTATTATTTAAAACCAGATTGTAAAATTAATGAAGAAGCGTATAAAATACATGGAATTTCTGAAAGTTTTTTAAAAAATAAACCGAGATTTAAAGATATTTTTAAAAATTTATTAAACTTTTTACATAATGCAGAAATTATAGTGCATAATGCTACATTTGATATTGGTTTTTTAGATTATGAATTTAGTTTATTAAATTTAAAGATTCAAAAAATTAATGATTTTTGTAATATTTTAGATACACTAACTTTAGCTCGAAAACTTTTTCCTGGAAAAAAGAATAGTTTAAATGCATTGTGTAATCGTTATAAAATTCCAACTAAAGATAGATCTGTACATGGAGCATTATTAGATGCAAAATTATTAACTAAAGTATATCGATTTATGACGGTAAAGCAAGAAAAAATATTTTTTTCTAATACCCCCCGTAATATTCAAGAAAACTATAAAATTAATTCTAGAATTACAGGAAAAGTTAATAAACCGATGAAAATATTATATGCTACGGATATAGAATTAAAATTACATCAAAAATATTTAGTTAATATCTGTAACAAAAGAACTAAATATTTATGGTAAATTTTTAATCTTTATCTTGACTCAATAGGTAAAGCAATATAAAATATCATTTTAGTGGTGCGGTAGTTCAGTTGGTTAGAATATCGGCCTGTCACGCCGGAGGTCACGGGTTCAAGTCCCGTCCGCACCGAAAAATTTTTAAACATTAAATAATTACTTCCATTGTTTTATTTTAAATAAAAAATATTATTTTTTACATATAAAATTTATTTAAAATAAATAAATTATTTTTATATTTAAATTATATATAAAGTTTTAGGAAATATATATGTTAAATGATAATAATGAAAATAATATTTCGTCGAATTCATCTACTATTCAAGAAATCAATAGTGAAAATAATAAAATAGAAAACGAATTAGTTCGTCAAGATAGTATAGAAATAAAAATAAAAAATTTATATATTTCTCTTCTAAAAAAATATGAAACATTAGTTACAGAGCAGTTAAAAAATAATGAACAATATAAAGAAGAAATACTTCATGTATCTAAAAATTTAGAAAAAAAAATAAAAAATATATACAATTTTTTTTTGGATAAACATTTTATTGCTATTCTTCCTATATTAGATAATATAGAATCATCCTTAGATGTATTAAAAAATACTAAAGATAATAAAATTTTTATAGAAATTTTAATAAAATTAAAAGAATTACATCAATTATTTCTCACTTTATTTATAGATTTTGGTATAACTATAATCAATAAAATAAATATTCCATTTAATCCATCTATTCATCAAGCAATGTCCATTGATTTTTCCGGGAAATATTTAAATAATTATGTATCTAATATTATTCAAAAAGGATATTTATTAAATAATCGTTTATTACGTCCCGCCTTAGTTTCTGTTGCACAATCTAAAATATAAATTATCGTTTTTCAATAAATATTTTGTTTTATATTTTATTTTGTATATATAATTATTATTAATAATAATTATATATATAAATAATATATTGTTCTTTATGGTGTAATATTTTTAAATATGAATATTAAAAATAAAAAAAAAATAATACAAAAAAAAATTTTAAATAAAAAAGCATACTTTAATTTTTATATAGAAAAAAAAATTGTTGCGGGAATTCAATTGCAAGGATGGGAAGTTAAGGCGATTCGCTCAGGAAAAGTACAAATTACAAATGGATATATAACTATTAAAAACCAGGAAGTATTTTTAATAAATGTTAATTTACAACTTTTATCAACATCATCTATTTTTAAAACAGATCAAATTAATAGAGAAAAAAAATTATTATTAAATAAAAAAGAAATAATTATGTTATCAGAATTTTATAATATAAAAGGTTATAGTATAATTCCTTTAAAGTTATTCTGGATAAAATCATGGTGTAAAATTAAAATTGGTATTGCTCGGGGAAAAAATATTCATGATAAACGTATGGATGAAAAAAAACGCTTATGGAATAGAGATAAAAAAATATTTTTACAAGAATTTTAACATAATACATACATTTAATAATTTTTTTATGCTTACGTTTTATAGAGGATAATATGAATAATGTTTGATGATGTGTATTGGATGAAATTAGCATTATTAGCAGCAAAAAAAGGTGAAAAAAAGGGAGAAGTACCAATCGGATCTATTATAGTATATAAAAATAAATTAATAGGAACAGGTTGGAATAGTTGTATATCTCAAAAAAATCCTACTGCGCATGCAGAAATAATATCAATTCAAAAAGCCGGTCAAAAATTAAATAATTATAGATTAAAGAATACAGTTCTTTATGTAACTCATGAACCATGCTGGATGTGTGCATCAGCTATAATGTTCGCTCGTATTAGTCGAATCGTATATGGTTCATATAGTTCAAAATATGATTGTATAACTAATTTTGTTAATATTTTATATAAAAAAAATATTAAGCATCATATAGTAAATATTACTTCTGGAATACTATTATATGAATGCTCAATTTTATTAAGTGATTTTTTTAAAAATAAAAGAAAAAAAATAAATTTTGTTAACTAATCAGTTTTATTTCTCTAAAATTACAATGGATTGTACATATTTTTTAGTATCTGTAAAACTAATAAAAATTTTTTTATTTGTAAATTTTTTAAAATTTTTTTAATTTTTCCTAATACAATTAAACGAGGTTTTCCCTGATTATTTTGAAGTATTTCGCAATTCTTAAAAAATTCTTTATTGAATATACTTAATCCTAATGCTTTTGCTAACGATTCTTTCGCAGAGAATCTTTGTGCTAAATACTCTTCTTTTTTTTTATGATTATACTCTTTCATTTCATTAAAAGATAAAATTCGATTAATTATTCTTAATCCATATAAAAAAATTAATTTTTTAAATCTGTTAATTTTTATCATATCTATTCCAATGCCTATAATGGTCATATTTTTCTCTTCATTCATAATTAAAATATTGCTTTAATATGTATTCTATATAGATATTTAAATCATGATAATTTTACCCATACTTTAAAGTGTATTTTCATGCATAAAAAATTTTCTATTTTTTTTCTTGAAATTATACTACAGCGTTTAATTTTATTACCTTGATTTCCAATAATTATTTTTTTATATCTAATATTAGGAACTAAAATAATAGTGTTAATAACGTGTTCATTTTTTAAATTTTTAAAATATTTGAAACATATATTTTTACAGAATACGGTATTTCTTGATTTAAAAAAATTAAGTAACGTTTCTCGAACTATTTCTGTGATTAAAAAATTCATATTATAATTTGTTTTTATTTCTTGAGGATATCTATGTTTATTTTTTGGCATATACTTTTGTATTAGTTGAATAATTTGATCAAGATCTTTATCTTTTTTAGCAGATATTAAAATAATTTTTTTTCTTAATGTATGTGTATTGATCATTTGGATATACGGTAATAATAACGATTTATTTTTTATCTTATCAATTTTATTAACTAATATTATATAATTTATATTTTCTTTAATTATATAATGTAATAATTTTTGTTCTTGTTTAGTCCAAATAAAAGCTTCTAAAACAAATATGACAATATTTGTTTTTTTAAATATTGATAAATATGTATTTTTTTTTTTATAAGAATTATTTATAAAGTTTATCAATCCCGGAGAATCAATAATAATTGATTGTGTAGAATTAGTAGTATGTATACCTATAATTGGATTTTTTGTGGTATTGATTTTACTAGAAGTAATAGAAATATTTTTCTGAATAAGTCTATTTAAAATAGTTGATTTTCCTACATTAGTGCGTCCAACTAATATGGCATTACCACAATATTTTTTTATTTTATTCATATAATTTATTCAATTTCCATTTTAATTAATGCATTTTGTGCAGCATTTTGTTCAGCTTTTCTTCTGCTAGAGCCGATACCAATTAATATATCATGTATTCCATTGATTTTACAGTTAATTTTAAATATTTGTTTATGTGCTTCTCCATATATTTTACCAATATTATATAATGGTAACGGAAAATGTTTTGCTTGTAAATATTCTTGTAATCGTGTTTTAGGATCTTTTTGAATGTTAAACGGACTAATTTTTTTAAAACGATATTGGTACCACTTTAAAACAATTTTTTCTACTGTATAAATGTTGCTATCTAAAAAAATTCCCGCAATAATTGCTTCAATAGTATTAGCTAAAATTGATTCCCGCTTAAATCCTCCACTTTTTTGTTCTCCTTGACCTAATTGCAGATAATTTCCTAAAGAAAATTCACAAGCAATTTCTGCTAATGTATTTCCGCGTACCAGTGTTGCTCGCATACGACTCATACCGCCTTCATTTACTTCTGGGAAATAATGATATAATTTCTTTGCAATAATAAAATTCAATATAGAATCACCTAAAAATTCTAGTCTTTCATTATGTTTTATACTAGCACTTCTATGTGTTAATGCATGATGTAATAAGGATATATTTGTAAATGTATACCCCATAAATTTTTGTAATTTATCCATTACTATCGACTTCATGTTTTCCTAATCAAATAAAGATAATAATTTAAATTTAATTTAAGCTGTAAAATTAATAAATACTATGAAAAATTTATTTTAAGTAGCAATTTTTAAAATTTATTTAATTTTTTGAAACATTCTACATAAACGTATTTTTTTAAACCATATATTTTGATATTTATTAATGCTCAACCAGATATATTGTGCTTTTCCTATAATATCACTTTCTGATACTAAACCCCAAAATCGACTATCCATACTTTTATCTCGATTATCACCCATAACAAAATATTTTTTTTCTGGAATAACCCAAAATCTTTTTAATCCTGATAACTTCTTATAATATAGAAATGAATAATTTTTTATGCCATGAGAAATTATTATGTTATGTTTTTGATGATGCAATTTTTCATTATAATAATCAAGCGTTATTGTATAATAAGTTTTATAATTATTTCGATTTAAATTTTTTATAATTTTTTTATAATTATTGGATATAGAAATTAATTTATTAGAATGATTATTATGTTCTAAAGTTATTGCTTGGTTATCTTTTTTAAAAATACAGATTTTTTTAGTAAAAGGATTATATGTAATAATATCTCCAGGCATACCTATAATACGTTTTATATAATTTATATTTTTATTAAAAGGGTATGAAAAGACAATGATATCATTTCTTTGTGGAGAATAATTTTTAATCCATATTTTATTATTAATGGGATTTTTTATTCCATATAAAAATTTATTAACTAATATAAAATCTCCTGTTAATAATGTTGGATTCATGGAATCAGAAGGTATATGAAACGGTTCATAATAAAACAATCGAATTATAGTTATTAAAAAAATTATAGGAAAAAATTTTGCGAGATCTGTTATCCAATTTTTTTTTATGAGACATTTTTCGTAATTTTTGTTTTTAATATTATATTGATTATATATTTGATATATATAGTTTGATATCCAAATTAATCCAGTACTAACGGTAAAGATAATTAATATATTTATAATTATTTGTCGCATTTTATATATCCTTATTTTAATTATTTTTTATTAATAGCTATAATTGAAGAAAATATTTCAGGAGGAATACTGACGGAACCAAAGTTTTTCATTTTCTTTTTGCCTCGTTTTTGTTTTTGTAGTAATTTTTTTTTGCGACTGACATCACCTCCGTAACATTTTGATATAACATTTTTTCTAAGTTGTTTAATTGTTTCACGTGCAATAACAGTATTTGATATTTTTGCTTGAATAGGTATGTCAAATTGATGTCTAGGCATAAATTTTTTTATGTTTTTAATAATTAGTTTCGCGATATGAATTACATTATTTTTATGTGTTACAGTTGATAATGAGTCTATTTTTACAGAATTAATAAAAATATCTATTTTCATTAATTTGCTAGTTTTAAATTTTTTAAATGTATATTCTAAAGACGCATAACCACTTGAAATTGCTTTTAATCGATCAAAAAAGTTTAATACTAGTTCAGATAAAGGAATATCATATGATATCATAATTTGTGTCTGATGATATACTAAACTTTTTTGTTTTCCTCTATTTTCTACGCATAATTTTATAATATTACCAATATATTTAATAGGGGTAATAATGTTACATTTTGCTATTGGTTCGCGAATTTTTTTAATATTATTCATATTTGGAAGTTTCGAGGGATTATCAATATATACCTTTTTTCCATTTATTGATATTATTTCATATCCTACAGTAGGTGCTGTAACTATCAAACTAATATTATATTCGCGTTCTAAGCGCGATTGAATGATTTCGAGATGTAATAATCCTAAAAAACCACATCTAAAACCTAATCCTAAAATTTTTGACATATCTGGTTCGTAATATAAAGCTGTGTCATTTAACTGTAATTTCATTAATGCATCTTTAAAATAAGAGTATTGATCCGGGTGTGTAGGAAAAAAATCCAGCGTAAATTTTTGGTTTAATTTTTTAAATTTTGGTAGTGATTTTTGTGCTGGTTTTATGTATGAAGTGATTGTTTCTCCTACTATGATAGAAGAAATATTTTTAATACCACAAATAATCCATCCAACTTCACCACATAATAACGTTTTTTTATTTTCTTTTTGGGGTAAAATTCCTAATTTTTCAACCTGATAAGTTATTTTTTTATTTATTACTTGGATCCTATCTTTTATTTTTATATAACCATTTTTAATTCGGATTAAAAAAACTACTCCTAAATATTTATCAAACCAAGAATCAATGACTAACGCTTGTAGAGGATTATTTATATCTCCACTAGGAGAAGGGATTTTTTTAATAATTTGTTCTAATAATTCTAAGATACCAAATCCAGTTTTTGCTGAACATTTAACGGAATTTTTCATGGAAATTCCAATAATATTTTCAATATCTTGAGAAACTTTCTCTGGATTTGCATTTGGTAAATCAATTTTATTTAATACTGGTAGGACTTTTAAATTTAAATTTAATGCATTACGACAATTAGCTACTGTTTGAGCTTCTACTCCTTGAGCCGCATCAACAATTAATAGAGCGCCCTCACATGCTGATAAAGATCTTGAGACTTCATCAGAAAAATTAACGTGACCCGGGGTATCAATAAAATTCAAAAAATAAGTTTTTATTTTTGCTTTATATTTAATCATAACACTTTGAGCTTTAATGGTAATACCTCGTTCACGCTCTAAATCCATAGAATCCAATACTTGAGAAGACATTTCTCTTAAAGATAAACCTCCGCAAATTTGTATTAATCTATCTGATAAGGTTGATTTACCATGATCTACATGAGCAATAATTGAAAAATTTCTTATATTTTTCATAGTTTTTTATCTCATTAATTTTTAAATCTATAAAATAAAAAATTTAAATTTTTATAAATATATAAATATACTATTTTTAAATGATATCATATTTTTTAATATATTTTATACTGCAAAAAATTTTTGTGTTAAAAATTATTTAATAATTTTAATGTAAAATAATAGATTAGATCGATTAATATTTTGTAAATATTTTTTTTTATTATTTTAATTTTTAAATATTAAATATATATTTAATTAAAATATTAATATATTAAGTGTATCTTTTAATTTTAAAAATATATTTTTCCATATGATTTTATATTTTTTAAAATTTTTATATATCTTAAAAGTGAGAGATAAGGCATGTGTAACATAAAAAAAAAAAAAAGAGTTATTTTAGCGATGTCTGGAGGAGTAGATTCATCAGTTTCTGCATGGATATTATTAAAAAAAAAATATCATGTAGAAGGTTTATTTATGAAGAATTGGGAAGAAGATGATAATCAAAAATATTGTCCTTCAAGAAGAGATTTAAAAGATGCTCAAAGTGTTTGTAAAAATCTTGGAATTTATTTACATATAATAAATTTTTCTACTGAGTATTGGAATAAAGTATTTATTAAATTTCTTCAAGAATATAAAAAAGGAAATACACCAAATCCTGATATTTTATGTAATCAAGAAATAAAATTTAAAATTTTTTTTAATTTTGCTATTGAAATATTACATGCAGATTACATTGCTACTGGACATTATGCTATGTTAAAAAAAATAAAATGCCAGTATCATTTATTTAGAGCAAAAGATTTAAATAAAGATCAAAGTTATTTTTTATATACATTACAACAAAATATAATGCCAAAAATTCTATTTCCATTAGCGAAAAAAAAGAAAATAGAAATTAGAAGAATTGCTAAAAAAATTAATTTATGTGTTTTTAATAAAAAAGATTCCACAGGAATTTGTTTTATTCCTCCACAAAAAATTTTCTACTTTTTTAAATCGTTATATCCCGATGACCATTGGAAAATCTTTACTATGTCTCTTGAAAATATAGGTTTTCATATTGGAATTTCTTATTATACAATAGGTCAACGAAAAGGATTAAAGATTGGTGGAAAGAAAAATAAAGGCAATTTTCCTTGGTATGTGGTAAAAAAAGATATTAATAAGAATATTATTTTTGTAGTACAAGGTTCAGGAAATCCATACCTTTTATCTTTTGGTTTTTTTATTAAAGATGTTTATTGGATTACTAAAATTAAATGTGTAAAGTTTTTTCATTGTATGGTTCAAATTAGATATCGACAAATTTCGGTGCCTTGTATAATCACTTTTTTAAACAATCAATCAATAATTAAAATTTTATTTTATAAACCCGTACTATCAGTATCTATAGGACAATCAGCAGTTTTTTATAAACAAAGAGAATGTATTGGCGGAGGTGTAATTCAAAAAATAATTCCTTACTTACCATAAATATATTCTTAACAGATGCTATATTTTTAAAAATAAAATATTATATTAGAATATTATTATTATAATAACATCAAGAAAAACTATAAATATTTATTATATATATTTTTATATAAATATTTTCATAAAATAGGTATAAAATTAATCATGAATTTTTTAAAAAAAAAAATATTAATAGTTGGAATTACAAATATTTTTTCAATATCTTGGGGTATTGCTAAATTAATGTATAAATTTGGAGCGGAATTAGCTTTTGTTTATAAAAGAAAAAAATTAAAAAGTCGTATAGAAAATCTTGCAAAAAAATTAAATTCTACCATTGTATTACAATGTAATATAAATTCTGACTTTGAAATAAAAAATTTATCTAATAAATTACAAAAATATTGGAAAACATTTGATGGTATTGTTCATTCTGTTGCATATACACCATTATCTCAATTAAAAGAAAATTATATACATATTGCTAATCGTCAAGACTTTTTAGATACTCAAGAATCTTGTTCTTTTAGTTTAATAGCTTTAGTAAAAGAATTTTATCCATTTTTAAATGAAAATTCATCTATTTTAACATTGTCATATTTAGGTTCTATAAAATATGTTCCGTGTTATAATGTTATAGGTCCCGCAAAAGCATCTTTAGAAGCTAATGTTCGTTATTTATCTTATTGTGTAGGAAAAAAAAATATTAGAGTAAATGCAATTTCATCAGGACCGATAAAAACCGTTTCTTCTTATGGAATTCCTTATTTTAAAAAAATTTTTTCAATATATAAAAATCAATCACCATTAAAAAAAAATACTACAGTTATGGAAGTAGGAAATGTAGCTGCTTTTTTATGTTCTGATTTATCCAGCGGAATTACTGGACAAGTTATATATGTTGATTCTGGTTTTAATATTTCCGCTATGTATTTATCATGAAAATTTATAATATGTTTTTTTATTAAAAATATTTAATAAAAATTAAATAAATTTTTAAAAAATAATTTATTATATTAAATTTATATATATTTTAAATTTTATAGTTTAACGTTATATTTTTTCTAGTTATAAAAAGGATCTAATAACATTATCATGTTTCAAAATAACCCTTTACTTATGAAGTTAAAAAAAAAATTAAATAAAAAAAATATAACAGTGGAAGGTATTGTAAGAAGTACAACCAAAAAATATGGTTTTTTAGAACTTGATTCTCAAAAAACATATTTTATTTCTGCTAAAAATATGAAAAAAGTTATGGATGGAGATAGAATTATCGGGATTTTAAATATAAAAAATAACCGAGAAATGGTTTATCCAAAAAAATTAATAGAACCTTTTTTAAAAAAATTTGTAGGAAATATTTATAAAATTAATGATTCTATTTTTATTCAACCAAGCTATCCATACATGAAAAATGTTAAGATTCGTTGTGTCTGTGATTTTAATAAAAATACTTTAGAGAATGGTGATTGGGTTCTTGGAAAATTAACACAACATTATTTAAAACAAAAAAATTCTTTTAAAGTAAAAATTATTGAATTTATTGTTCAAAAAACAAATCCATTAGCACCATGGTATGTAATTTTAACGAGATATAATTTAGAAAAACATCCCCCAGATATAAAAAAAATTAATCAAATATATAATAATAATTTTAACAAACTTCGCAAAAATTTAACTCATTTAGATTTTGTTACAATAGATAATTGTAATACTAAAGATATAGATGATGCTGTGTTTGTTAAAAAAACACTAAATAATAATTTTTCTTTAACAATAGCTATTGCTGATCCTACCGAATATATATCTAATAATACAGAATTAGATGACATAGCTAAACAACGTAGTTTTACTAATTATTTACCGGGACTTAACATACCTATGTTGCCCAAAATACTTTCAGAAGATTTATGCTCTTTAAAACAATATAAGATACGTCCTGTGTTGGCATGTCGTGTTATTATTGACATAAAAGGAAATATATTATATAAAGATTTAAAATTTTTTTTAGCTTATATTCAATCTAAAGAACAGTTATCATATGATAATGTGTCAAATTGGTTAGAAAAAACAGGAAAATGGAATCCTAAAAATGAAGAGATTAAGAAAACAATTATATTTATTAAAAAAATATATGAAATTAGAAGTGTATGGAGAAAAAAAAATGCATTAACATTTATTAATTCTCCTGATTATCGTTTTAATTTATCTGAAAAACGAGAAGTTTTAGGGATCTTTATTGAACATCGAAGAGTAGCACATAAAATTATTGAAGAATGTATGATTACTGCTAATATATGCGCAGCATTCTTCTTAAAAAAAAATTTAGGATTTGGATTATATAATACACATATTGGGTTTGATATTTTTAATGCTACTGCTGCATCTAATTTTTTAAGAAAATATAATATTATATTTAAATCTCATGAAATTATGACATTAAAAGGATTCTGTAAATTACATAAATATTTAAAAAATTTATCTAATAAGTATATTTATAATCGAATTTGTAAATTTCAAGCTTTTGGTGAAATAAGTTTAATACCTCAAGAACATTTTGCTTTAGGATTAGAATATTATGCTACTTGGACTTCTCCTATTAGAAAATACAGCGATATTATTAATCATCGTTTAATTAAATCTGTTCTTATGGGATTAAGTAACATAAAAAAGCCAGATCCTAAAATTATTACTCATATTACAAATCGCAGACGTTGTTATCGAATAGCAGGTAAAGAATTAGAAAAATGGTTATATGTTCAATTTTTTTTGAAATTTTATAAAAATAATCAGTATTTACAGGGTATTATTACTGATATTTTTAAAAATGGTATTCAAGTACGTTTAATAAAACATGGTGCTTTTGTTTTCATACCTGCATCGTTTATGCATAAATTAAAAAAAGAGTTAAGTTTTAATACAGAATTAGGTGTAGTATATATATATAATAAAATTTATTATTATGTTACAGATATTATTAAAGTACGTTTATTAAGTATAAAAAAGGAAAACAATACAATTATTGCTAGTATAATATAAATTTAATTTATAAAGTAAGTATATTTAATAAGTTTTTTAAATTAATTAAATATATAAGAAATTACATTAAATGTATTTATTATTTTTTTATCAACAAAACATATAATTTAGGGTAATCTAATGAATTTTTTTAATGCCGAATCATATATTTATGTTAAATTCTTTATTAGTCTTTTTACAATTATTAATCCAATTGGATTAATTCCGGTTTTTATTTATTTAACGAATTCACAAACAAGTAGTGAAAGGAATTCAACAAATATCAGAGCTAATTTTACAGCTTTAATTATTTTGCTTTTTTCTTTATTTTATGGTTATCGTATTTTAAATTTTTTTAATATATCTATTGATTCTTTTCGTATTGCAGGTGGTATATTAGTTGCAATGTTTGCATTTTCTATGATGAATGGTACATTATTACAAAATAGAGTACAGATTAAATCTAAAAATGTTTCTTCTAATATCAATAACCAAAGTACATCATATAAAAAAGAAGATATTTCGATTATTCCTTTAGCTATGCCATTTATAGCAGGTCCTGGCGCGATAAGTTCTGTGATTCTTTGGAGAATGCAATATTCTAATTTATATAATTTAATTGGATTTTCTGTTGTAATTTTATTTTTTTCTTTTTTTTGTTGTTTAACATTTAAAATAGCTCCATATATTACTTCAATAGTAGATGATATTTACATTAGAATAATAAATCGTATTATGGGTTTATTATTGTTATCAGTAGCAATAGAATTTATTTTTAACAGTATTAAAACAATTATATTTAGTTATATTTAGATTTTTTTGTATTTTTTATATATTTAATTTTATAGAATTATATAATTATAATTTTTACAGTTAAAAAATTAATATGCATATTATTATTCGAGATTTAGGTTTGTGTAGTTGGTTATCAATTTCGAAAGCTATGAATGATTTTACAAAGATTCGTAATTATTGGACGTGTGATGAACTATGGTTAACAGAGCATTATCCTGTTTTTACTTATGGTTTATCAGAAAAAAATATAACTTATCATTATATTAACAATATTCCTATATTTTTATCAAATCGGGGAGGAAAAATAACATATCATGGTCCAGGGCAATTAGTTGTATATATATTATTAAATTTAAAACGTAATAAAATTAAATTTAGATATTTTATTAATACTATAGAAAATATAGTTATCCAAGTATTACGTTATTTTTATATTTCAGCACATATTAAAAAAATAAACCGGGAGTATATATTAATAACAAAAAAAATATGTTCTCTTGGTTTACGTATTATTAAAGGTTGTTCCTTACATGGTTTTTCATTAAATGTTAATATGAATTTAATTCCTTTTCAATATATACATCCATGTGGAGAAAAAAACATTAAAATGACACAAATTTATCATTATAACAAAAATATTAAAATACATATAATTAAAAAAATTTTAATACAAAAGTTTTGTAAAAATTTTAAAATTTTAAAATATTGTAAATATTCAAGTCAATAATATTAAATTTTTTAAGTAATTAATATTATTTATAAAATAAAAAATATAATTATAAAGATAATATATATGAAAAATAATAAAATAAATAAAAAAAAATCTTTAAATATACCAACAAATGATATTACATCAAATATAAATAAAATAGAAAAAAATATAAAAATATTAAAAAAACCAGACTGGTTACGAGTTCGTTTTCCAGTCATTACAACAAATATCAATAATATAAAATCAATACTACGAAAAAATAAATTATATTCTGTTTGTGAAGAAGCGCAGTGCCCTAATTTATTTGAATGTTTTAATCGTGGAACAGCAACATTTATGATTTTAGGTTTTATTTGCACTAGAAAGTGTCCATTTTGTGCTGTTAAAAAGGGTCGCCCAATTGTTCCAGATTATTATGAACCGCAGAAATTATATAATGTTGTTATGAAATTAAAATTGAAATATGTTGTATTAACGTCTGTAACACGAGATGATTTACATGATGGTGGAGCTCAACATTTTTATAATTGTATACGTTTTATTCGTAATATTAAAAATATTAAAATTGAAATATTAGTTCCAGATTTTCGTAATAAAACAAAAATTGCTTTAAATATTTTTCAATCTTGTCCTCCGGATGTATTTAATCATAACATTGAAAATGTTCCACGACTATATCCTAGTATTCGTCCGGGATCAAATTATCACCATTCATTAAATTTTTTATATACATTTAAAAAATATTGTCCGAATATTCCTACTAAATCTGGATTAATGTTAGGTTTAGGAGAACGTCATGACGAAGTGCTTTCCGTTTTAAAAGATTTAAAAAAAATATGGTGTTTCTATAGTTACATTAGGACAATATATGCAACCTAGCCAAAAACATTTACCTGTTAAAAAATATATTAGCCTTGAAGAATTTTCTGTTTTTAAAGATTATGCATTATCTCTAGGTTTTAGTCATGTATTTTGTGGCCCCCTTGTTCGGTCTTCTTATCATGCCGATCAACAAAATTTATCTTAATAAAAACATTTTTTGTATAAATTAAAAAATATTTTTATATATAACAGTGATTTTAAAAAATAATATTTATTATAATATCTATATATTATTAATTAATTTTTATAATTTTGATATATATTTGAATATAATATTTTTTAAAAAATATCTTTATTTGTTTTATTTTATTTTTAATTATAAATTATTGTTGTATAAATTATTAAACTTCTTACGCATCATATATAAAAACACCAATAAAAACTTTTATTGGTGTTTTTATATATGATGCGTAAGAAGTTTAATAATTGATTTGGTAATTTAAACAAAGCGCTAAATATCTATTATTTTTAATATACTCTTGAATTGAATTAACCATATTTATAGGAAAAAATATTGTATTCCACATAATATGTGGTATGTATAATGATAAATTTTCTTTCAATGATTTGTTAATTATATTATATATTTGATGTATATAATTAATTAAAAAATTATTTGGTTTTTTTAACCATACAATCTCATATTTTTTTAATTGTGTTAATTTTGCTGCTTTTATAATAGCAGAATCAAAATCTCCTAATTGATCTACTAACCCTATATCTTTTGCAGTTTTCCCTATCCATACTCTTCCTTGAGCTATTTTATTAATTTGTTGAAAAGTTTTATTTCGCGCTTTAGCTACCAATTTAATAAATTTTTTATATCCCTTGCAAATATTAATTTTCATTACTTTTTTTTCTTCAAGCGTTAAATTATTATATGAATGAAAATTATTAATAGGGAATGTTTCTGATCCAATGTTGTAAATTCCTAAAGTTGATAATGTTTTTTCAAACGTTTGCAAAACTGAAAAAATTCCAATTGATCCAGTAACTGTTAGAGGATGCGCTATAAGAAAATTTCCTCCCAGAGCCATCCAATATCCTCCAGAAGCGGTAACATTACCCATTGAAATCACAATTGGCTTGGTACTATTACGAATGATGAATATTTTTTTTCTAAGCATTTCAGAAATATTCGCATTTCCTCCAGGGCTATTAATTCTTAAAACAATAGCACGAATTTTAGGATCATTTTTTGCATATTGCATTTGTTCGATAATAGATGATATATTCATTGCTTTAGAATTATGTATATTATTATCGATTGTTCCGTTTGCAATAATAATAGCGATTTTTATTAGGTAATTTGGATAATTTTTATTTTTAAAAATATAATTATTAATATCGATTGAATTAAATTTTTTATTTTTTTTATTCATTCCAAATTTTTTTATTAAATATTTATTAATATTAAAATAAGTATCAATTTTATCAATTAAGTGATGTTTAAGTGCAATATATGTGATTGAATTTTTATTTTTTTTTAATGCATGTATAATTCTATATGATATAGGAAAAATATCTTCTTTCGTTGTTCTTCTGTTTTTTGCAATAGTTTCTAAATATTGTTGCCATATTGTATTCATCCAACTTGTATTAATAATTTTATGAAAATTAGAAGGACCATTATGTAAAAACGGTTCAACGGCAGATTTATATTTTCCCACACGAAATACATGTATATGTACTTTACATGTATTTAAGAAATCTTTAAAATATAATTGTTTACTAGAAAATCCGTGTAATTTAATTTTTCCGTGTGGTAGCAAAAATATTTTATTTGCAAAACTAGCTAAATAATATTGAATTTGCGTGTACTGAGATCCGATAGCATAAATACATTTCCCAGATTTTTTAAATTCATTTAATGCTTTTCCGATATAAGATAAAATTACTGGGTTGCTAGTAAAATTACTATACATTTTTAATATTAATCCGGTAATTCTTGGATCTTTTTTTGCTTGCCTAATTTTTTTAACGATTTTAAATACTGAATTTTTGGTATCTTTATTATTTAAAAAATTTAATTGATTACAAGAATTATTTTTTAGATATTGTGTATCTATTGCTTTTTCTTCTAAATTATTATTTAATTTAATAATTAAAGCGCTATTATATTTAGGTCGATATAATCTATTTGAATTATTTTTTTTGAATATATCCATAATCCAATGCCGATAATAAAAAAGATAAACAATACATTTAATAATATTTTCTGTAAAAATATTAAAGATCCAATAAAGATATTTAAATGGTTGTATTATTTTTAAAAAAAATTTCATATTGTTTTTTTCCTAATATTTTATATATTATCTTAATATATAAATATTATCTTAAAATATATAATATATAACTGATATTATATAAAAGTATAAAATTTTAAGTTGTTTTTATGTTTTTTTAAATATTTTAATATTTTTTTTAAAAAAATTTTTATAATAAAATATTTATTTTTTTATATATTTTTTATTTATATATAACAAGATATTTACATTAATAAATAATATTATATTGAATATAAATTCTTTGCTACTTTAATAGTTTCCTAAGTTAGGAAGTTAATAAAAATTTTTTTATATATATAATCTTTTAGTATTAAAAACATTAAAATAATTAATTTAATAAATAAATAAATTTATTAATAAAATGTTTAAATGTTATGGTACATATACAATATAATATTTAAATAATACACATATTCGGTAAATTTTTTGGTTTTCCATTTAAATCTAAAGCTACATAGATAAATATTGATTTTGCTACACAAAAATATGCTCCAAAATTTTTTTTAGAAACCTTCTTAGTCCACATTTCAATTTGAATAGTCATTGATGAATTACCAATTTTTATGCATTTTGCATAACAAAAAACTAAATCGCCTGAAGAGATAGGTTGTAAAAATGTTATATAATTTACATGTACAGTAGAAACTTTATTTCCAGAAATTTCTTTAGCTAAAATAGCACCGCCAATATCCATTTGAGACATAATCCATCCTCCAAATATATTTCCATTCACATTTTTTTTTGAAGGCATTACTAATGTCTTTAACATTAAATTTTTTTGAGATATAATATTATTATTTTTTTTCACATGTTATTCACTATAGTATAGTATTAATTTTTTATTAATAAATATGGATTTTTTTATAAATGTTTTATATGTCACTATTTCTTATTTAGATATATTATTTTATTAATTTTTAATAACCGAGTTAAATAACTTTTAAATCATTAGATTTAAAAGATACTGCTATCTTAGTGATTAATTATATTTGAGCTATATAACGTTTTTTAGTTTTATTAAAGCATTAAATCGAAATAGATAAATAATAATATATGCATACCCAAAATTTAGAAAAAAATTTATTATAAATACATTGATATTAACAGGAAAAATATACAATGTTATAAAAAAGGTAAGTATTATCCATTTTAAAAAGTTCCAAATTAAAATGGGTACGATCATAATATATATATTCTCCCATGAAATTAAAATACTATTTCTTAATGAAGATAATATATTCCTATTTTCTATTATTAGAAGCACAGGTGATAATGGAAGCAGAATATTTAATAGAATCCCGGGTGCTGTAAAAAAAATAAATCCTATTTCTATTATAAAAAAATTTAAAAATATTAATGGTAATAATCGCGGGATATAACTAATTGATTGTATTATTATTTGGTATATTCCTTCTTGTTTTTTAGAAACAATAGATTGTATTAAAAGTATTATAGATCCATATAAAATTGTATTATTTAGTAATAAAGATAATGTCTTGACACAAAAAACATGTAATATAATTTTTTTTTGTTCAGGTGTTATGTTTTTTATTATTTGAAATAATGAATTTTGTTTTAAACATAATGTTTCATATAACATTGATAATTCATTTATATGAGGACCAATAATATATTGAATTATTATTGTTAATAATGAACATAATATTGATAAGATAATTATATTGACAATTTGTTTTTTAAAAAATCGGTAGGAATCACTACTAATGGTATATATCATAGCAAACATACATATGTCCTTATCAAAATTCTTTTTTTTTAAAAAATTTTATTAATATAGGTTTAGGTAAAAAATATTTTTTTAATTTGTCATAAGAACAATATATTTTTTAAAATATTTTTAATGTAACATAATATTTTACAAATAAAAAATAAATATGTAAATAATAATATTTATTGTTTGATTATAAGAAATTTTATGAAATTTGTTTGGTTGCATTTTTTAATGGAATTACAATTTTTTTTATTTCTTGTATTAATTGAACACTATTCGAAATATTTTTTTCAATACTATTTATAATAAACGAGCCGCAGATTATCCCTCTTACACCATTTTGTAATGATTTTTTATTTGTTCTTTTGTAAAAATTCCAAATCCTTGTACAATAGGTTTTGAATGATATTTTTTAATTTTTATCGTTTTTTTTTAATGAAAATTTTATTGTAGTTTTTTGTAATCCAGTAGTACCGGATCTTGATAATAGATATATATATCCTTGACTATATTTTGATATTTTTTTAATTATTTTTGTTTCAGCATCAGGAGGGCAAATAAATACTTGAGCGATATTATATTTCTTAGAGGTACGTCGAATATCACTAGATTCTTCATAAGGCATATCTGCTATTAATATAGAATCTATTTGTATAGAAGAACATTTAGCATAAAATTTTGAGATTCCATAAGAAAAAATAATATTCATGTATACTAAAAGTCCAATTGGAATAAACGGATATTTTTTTCTAATAATATGTAACATTAAAAAACATTTTTTTACTGTCATTTTACTAAAAAAAGAACGTAAATGTGCTTTTTGTATAATAATTCCATCTGCAATAGGATCAGAAAAAGGAATGCCTAATTCTAAAGCATCAACACCACTTTGAATAAGTACATCAATAATCTTTAAGGATACATCTATAGATGGGTCACCTAATATTATAAATGGAATAAAACACCCTTCTTTATTTAATTTTAATTTTTTTAATAAAATTTTATATCGTGATTTCATTGTTATTCTCAGTATTTATCATTTTCTTAATAGTAGACATATCTTTATCCCCCCGACCAGATAAATTTACTATAATTGTTTGTTTTTTAGAAGGAGAATTATTCATTAATTTTAATGCATAAGCTAATGCATGTGAAGATTCTAAAGCCGGGATTATCCCCTCTTTTTTAGATAATAATAAAAAAGCCTGAACTGCTTCTGTATCTGTAATTGATACATATTTTACTCTTTTAATGTCATGTAACCAAGCATGCTCTGGACCGACAGCAGGAAAATCTAAACCGGCAGAAATTGACCAAGAATCACTTATTTGCCCGTCATTATCTTGCATTAAATAAGATTTCATACCAAAATAAATTCCTATTTTTCCTTTTTGTATAGCAGAACCATGTTTTTTTGTTTTTAAACCTAACCCGGCAGGTTCTACTCCAATTAATTTAACTTCTTTATTTTTTATAAAATTATTAAATATTCCTATAGAATTAGAACCTCCTCCAATACAAGCAATTATTTTATCTGGTAGTTTTTTTTCTTTAAGTAAAATTTGTTGTTTTGTTTCTTTTCCAATAATTTTTTGATATTCTCGTACAATTGTGGGATATGGATGAGGTCCTGCTGCTGTACCTAACATATAATATGCGTTAGAATAATTTTCTGTCCAATCTCGTAATGCTGCATTACATGCTTCTTTTAGTGTTTTAGTACCTATTGATACAGGAATTACTGTTGCTCCCATAATTTTCATTTTTGCAACATTAGCTGACTGTCTTTTAATATCTTTTTCACCCATATAAATACGACAATTTAAGTTAAATAATGCTGATGCAGACGCAGATGCTATTCCATGTTGTCCTGCTCCTGTTTCTACAATGATATTATTTTTATTCATATATTGTGCTAGTAATATTTGTCCTAGTACTTGATTGGTTTTATGAGCCCCTCCATGTAATAAATCTTCTCGTTTTAAATAAATTTTTGTATTAGTACCTTGTGTTAAATTATTACATAAAGTCAAGGGTGTAGGTCGTCCAGCATAATTTTTTAATAAATTAGATAATTTATCTTGAAAAATTTTATCATGTAAAGAATTAATAAACGCATTTTCTAATTGATATAATGCCGGCATTAAGATTTGAGGTACATACATTCCACCAAATTTTCCAAAATAAGGGTTTAGTAATGTCATATTTTTTCTTTTTTTTAAAAGTTTTAGTTTTTTAATATATATTGTGCTGGAAAATTTTTTATAATATTAAACGCGTGTCTAATTTTTTTAGAATCTTTAATTCCCGGAGAAATTTCTAATCCTGAATTTAAATCTAAGCCACAAAAACCTAAAGTCGATGCTTGAAATATATTATTTAATTTTAAACCTCCTGCTAACATCATCTTGGAAACATTATTTTTTTTTAATAATATTCCAATCAAATTTTTTCCGGTACCTCCATTTTTATGGTCTATTAAATAACAATTTATATAGTTATATCTTTCTATAGGAAAATTATTAAAAACTGGTAACGCTTTCCAGATCTTTACATTTTTTGGTAGTAAACTGCGTAATTTTTTAATATAATCTTGATTTTCTTGTCCATGTAATTGGACTACTGCTAAAGATAATTTTATTACTCTGGATAAAATATATTTCATACAAGAATTATAAAAAACTCCAACATATTTTAATTTAACTTGACTAGTTATTTTTTTGCAATCGCGTAGTTTGATATATCGAGGAGATTTATAAAAAAATAAACCTCCATAGATGCTACCGCTTTTTTTTACAATAAATGCGTCTTCTACTCTTGTTAATCCGCATACCTTGTTCTTTCCATATATCATGCTACATACAGTCTTTTTAAGAGAATTGGATTTCATTAAATGACTACCTATTAAAAATCCATTAACGTAACGACTTAACATACGAATTTGTTTATATTTATTAATTCCGGATTCAGAAATAACAATTCGATCTGAAGGAACTAGAGGTGCGATACGACATGTTGTCTTTAAATCTATAGATAAATTTTTTAAATTTCTATTATTAATTCCAATTATATCTGCATTAAGTGATAATGCACGATGTAATTCTGATATGTTATGTACTTCTGTAACAATATCGATATTCATTTTTTTTGCTACATTAGACATAATAACATATTGAGAATTACTTAAAATAGACATCATTAATAAAATAGCATCGGCTTGATAATATCTAGCGTAATAAATTTGATATGGATCTATAAAAAAATCTTTACATAAGAGAGGTTTATTAGTGCATTGAGATGCTTGTTTTAAATACTTAAATTTACCTTTAAAAAATTTATTTTCTGTCACAATAGATATTGCACTGGCATATTTTTTATAAACTTGGATGATTTTTGGAATATTAAACTTAGTTCTTAATAGTCCTATAGAAGGAGAAGCTTTTTTACATTCTAAAATAAATGCTGGGTTATTTTTTGTATTTCTTTTTAAAAATTTTTGATTTTTTATATTGCTATAAAATGATTCTAATGGCTTTTTTAATTTATGTAGTTTTATCCATTCATTTTTATAGTGTAATATATTATTTAATGTATTACTATTCATTAGTTATTCTTTATAGTAAAGTGTGATAGTTGATGTATAAAGTTATATATTTTACCACTATTAATAAATTGAATGATTTTAGACGTATTAGAGATTAAGTCATGTGAATAATTTGTTATTTTTAATAATAATGCTACATTAGCGGCAATTGTATCAACATAATATTTTTTACCTAATCCTTTAAATAAATTGATTGTTTCTCTGTAATTTTCTTTTTTTTGTTTTGTAGAATATATAATTCTTTTTTGTTTTTTAAACCAAAAATCTTTTGGAGTTAAATTATACTGTTTAATTGTATTATTTTTTACTTCAGCAATTTGAATTTTATCACATAATATTATTTCATCAGCACCTTCGCTATGAACAACTATAGCATTATTATATTTTAATTTTTTTAATATTTTAGCAAAGTATAATAATAGTTCTGGTGAATGTACACCGATTATACCATAAGATGGATTAGAAGGATTAAGTAAAGGACCTAGTATATTAAAAATTGTTTTAGTATTTAAAATTTTACGAACTTTTTCTACTTTTTTAAATATATATAAATATTGATTAGCAGATAAAAAACAAATATTAAAAACGTCTAATAATTTTTTAGATCTCTCAGGTGATATAAAAACATTAATATTTAAATGATTTAATAAATCTACAGATCCTACAGCACTAGACGAGCTAACATTACAGACTTTTATAATTTTTATCCCATAACAGGCGGCTACAATAGAACTAACAGTTGAAATATTAAAACTGTTTTTTTGATCTCCCCCCGTACCTACAATATCAGCATAAATATAATTTAATTTTGGAAATTTTGGGATATATTGCAAGCAAGCATTTCTAGCTCCTATTACTTCCTCAATTGTTTCTTTACGTGCCGCCATTATTGCTAGTATAGCGGATAATTGAATATTATTAATTTTTTTATTCATTATGTGATCAAATAAAAAAAACATTCTTCTTTTTTTTAAAAATTGATTATTATAAATTTTTGTTAAAATTTTTTTCATATTTATTTATATTTATTTAATGATATAGTGTTGAGAAAATGTTTTATATATATTTAAATATTAAGGGTATTTGATTTTATTTCTATATATTTGAATAATATTAATATTAAATTATTAATAATGTTTAAATTTATTTAATATATATATACAATATTATATATTTTATATTTAAGAAGGGCAGATATTTTTTATGTTTTTAAAGATATAATTTTTTAAAAAAAAGGAATATATATGAACAATTTTATTATTTTTTTATTATTTTTTTAGTTTCAATTATGTGGGGAACTACGTGGATTGCTATGAAGATAGTAATTACTACCATTCCTCCGATTTTTGCAACAGGACTACGTTTCTTAATAATAGCACCGTTATCCATGGTAACTGCTTGGTTTTCTGATACTCCTCTATTATTTCCTGTTGGACAGCGTATTATGCAAATTTATATATCTATTTTTTATTTCTCAATTCCATTTACATTAATGTTATATGGTGGGCGGTATGTTAATGTACCAACAGCATCATTAATTTTTTCAGGTATGCCAATTATTAGTTTATTAATATCCTATATCATATTTAATGAATTAATCAATTCATATCAATTCATTGGGATGTCTATATATTTTATATCGCTAATATTTTTTTTACTACTGCAGTGGAAGAGCTCTCATATACATCAAGAATTAGGTGTTTTATTATTATTTATATCTTTAATATGTCAATCGATTATTTTTATTTATTTTAAAAAAAAATTTAATCATATCTCTGTTTTATCTTTTAATAGTATTCCTTCTTTAATTTCTGGTATATTATTGATTATTTTTGGGTGGAATATAGAACATCCTGTATTAAATAATTTTTCTATGCAATCAATGTGTGCAATTTGTTATTTAAGTGTTTTTGTTGGATTTTTAGGTACTATATCTTATTTGTTTTTACAAAAAAAAATTGATTCTTGTTATGCATCTATAGTATTTATAATTTTCCCGATCGTTTCTCTTTTTTTAGATAGATATATGTATATGACAAAAGTTTCAAATTTTGAATATTTCTTTATTATGTTTTTATTATTTAGCGTAATAATAACATTATTTACATCAAAAAAAAATATTTGTCTTATAAAAAAAATAACGAAACAACGTTTTAATAGAAAGGTAGCGTAATGTCAGAAAAAATTCAAAAGATATTATCTAATTTAGGTTATGGTTCACGTCGTTATATTGAAAAGCAAATTTTTTTAGGTTTAATTTATGTTAATTCTGTACTAGTTTCTATTGGTGATCGTTTTGAATATTATAATATTCAAACAATTACGATTAAAAAAAATTATCATATAAAATTTGATCCTAAACGAGTATTGTTATATAACAAACCTATTGGAGAAATATGTACTCGTAAAGATGAAAAATGTAGAAATACTGTTTTTAAAAATTTACCTAAATTACATCATTCTCGCTGGATTAATATTGGTCGATTAGATTATAAAACTTCTGGATTATTATTATTTACAAATTTTGGTGAATTAGCTTATAGACTTATGCATCCTTGCTATATAATTATCAGAGAATATTTAGTCAATGTATCGGGTATTTTTACGAAAAAAAAAATGGATATTTTAAAAAAAGGTGTAATTCTTGATCACTCATTATCAAAATTTCATTCAATAAAATATATCTCTGGAACTTGCAATAATAAATGGTTTACGGTATCTCTTTTTCAAGGTAAAAATAAAGAAGTGCGTCGTTTATGGAAATACGTTGAAATACATGTAAATTCATTAACTCGAATACGTTATGGAAATATATTTCTTCCAAAATCTTTAAAAGTGAGAAAATATATTGAATTAAATTCAATACTTATTAAAAAAATTTTTAAACTTGTATCATTAAAATATTAATTTTTATATTTTTTATATTCAAAATTATATATAATTTTAAAAAAATAGATCAAATACTATATATAAATATTTATATCTATTTAATATATATTGATTTTGAATATAAAATTTATTTAATTGCAAGTTTATATTTAAATTTTCTGTGTAAATCTAGATTATATATCTATAAAAATAGATATCGATGTTAATGGATTAAGATACTACATATATAATTTTATTTTTAAATTTTATTTAAGTTAATTAAATTTTTAAAAAATATATTTTTTTAAAACAAATTTTAAAGTTTTTGCGTGTCCTATTAATACATTTTTATTTTGAATATAATTACAACCTCCAAAAAGATCAGTTATTAATGCTCCTGATTCACGTGCCTGTAATTCCCCAAAAATATTATGATTATATTGATATGTCAGGTTAATATATAAATCTATTTTTCCTGCAGCTAGATATGCTAAATCTAAACCAGAACACCCAAAATTTCTAATTTGTATATTTTCTTTTAATAATATTTTAGTTATTAACATACATAAATTAATCTTTTTTACATGAATATAGTTAAAGTAGATTACAAAAATTTTTTTAGCAATATTATTGTATGTTTTACAGCGTATTCTGCGGCCATTTAACTGAGTACCTTTTCCTTTAATAGAAGTAAACAAATCGTTTTTTATTGGATCATAAATAACTGAGAAATTTATTTCTTGATTATTTATAATACAAATAGATAGACAAAAATAAGGGATCTTATGAATAAAATTTGTTTTTCCATCTAAGGTATGAATAAACCATTTTGTGTTATTATTTTTGTATATATTTTGAATATTATCAAGATTAAAAAATTGTATGATTTGGATATACATTATGTATAATATTATACATAACATTAAATATTTTTTTACATATAATTTTAATAGATTTATAATTACTCTCTATATCAATATTATTATCTTGATTATAACTAATTCTATCATAATGTTGCGCGATAAGATCTCCACCTTTTCGAATAGCACGAATAGCAATATTTAATAATGGATTCATTAAAACCTCTTTCTAAATATAGTAGAAAATATTATACCAAATTGATGTTATTTTGTATTAAAAATAATTGAATGAATTATGTATTTAAAAATTATTATTTTAAATATTTTATAAATTTTAAAAATAAATAATTTATTGAAAATTTTAAATATTTAATTTAATTAATTAAATTTTCTAGACTATTCAAAGGAAAGTGAATGATATATAATACCAATTTAAAAAATAAAAAAATAAATTTATTAAATTTTAATTTAATACAGATGAAAGAATTTTTTTTATCATTAGGTGAAAAGAAATTTCGTGCCCTTCAATTGATGGATTGGATTTATAAAAAATATTGTTGCAATTTTAATTTTATGGATAATTTTAGTGATATTTTAAAAAAAAAATTAAATGAAATTGCGATTATTAAACCTCCGCAATATATTTCAAAAAAAATATCCATGGATGGAACAATAAAATGGAATTTTTTTGTAGATTCTGGATATGTTGAAACTATATATATTCCAGAAAAAAATAGATCGACATTATGTATATCATCACAAATCGGTTGTGTATTAAAATGTAATTTTTGTGCAACAGGTAATTTAGGTTTTACTCGAAATTTACTGGTTTCTGAAATTATCGGTCAAATTTGGTATATAATGAATATTATATATCATAAATCTTATATTAATTTTTCTTTATCTAAAATTACCAATATAGTTATGATGGGCATGGGAGAACCATTACTAAATTTAAAAAATGTTATTCCGGCATTACACATAATATTAAGTAAATACGGATTTAGTTTTTCTAAACATAAGGTTACATTATCTACCGCAGGTATTGTTCCTGCAATAAAAAAAATATGTGGAAAAATTGACGTATCTTTAGCTATTTCTTTACATGCTTCTAATGACTTACTACGTAATACTTTGATGCCTATTAATAAAAAATTTAATATTAGTTCATTATTAACAGTTGTTAAAGAATATTTAAATTTTTCTAAAGCAAATCGTAGTATGGTGACTATTGAATACGTAATGTTAAAAAATATTAATGATTCAATAACAAATGCATTTGAGTTAGTTTTATTATTAAAAAATATATCTTGTAAAATTAATCTTATTCCCTGGAATCCTATAAAAGATTCAACATATCAATGTAGTACAGTTGAAACTATTTTAAAATTTTCTGAATATTTAGTAAAACGAGGTTTGATTGTAAAAATTCGAAAAAATAGAGGATCTGATATTTATGCAGCATGCGGACAATTATCTGGATTAAAGAATATAAAAAATAACTAAAAAATTTTTTGTCTATAGTTTTTATACATACTATTATTCATTAAATTTTAAATATATATAGAATTTAAAAATTATTTAATTATTTAAAATTATTTTTATTTATAATATATATTTTTATAGAAAGGTTAATATGAAAAAAAAATATCAATCTATTCGAGGTATGCATGATTTTCTCCCTGAAGATACAATATACTTGCAAATAATAGAAAAAAAATAATAAAAATTTTAAAAAGTTATACATTTCAAGAAATTCGATTTCCTATTATAGAAAATTCTGAAATTTTTAAAAAAAGTATTGGTTATGACACTGATGTAATGTCTAAAGAAATGTATAGCTTTTATGATCGTAATAAAAAAAAAATTTCTTTACGACCAGAAGGGACGGTTAGTTGTATTCGAGCATGTATACAGCATCATATTTTTAATAAATCATTATTTCAAAAATTATGGTATTATGGTCCAATGTTTCGTTATGAACGTCCACAAAAAGGACGGTTTCGACAATTTTATCAATTAGGAATAGAAATATTTGGAACGTCTAATCCGATTTCAGATTTCGATATTATTTTATTAACAATTAAAATTTGGAATAGTTTAGGGATATTAAAAGATTTAACTTTAGAAATTAATTCTATTGGTTCAATTGCGGTTCGAAATAGTTATTCTATTGATTTACAAAAATTTTGTAAAAAATATTTAAATAAGTACCATTTAGATGGTATTAATGAATCAATTATAAAAAATCCAATTCGTTTATTAGATAGCAAAGATCCAAATATTAAATTAATGATGCTACATGCCCCGAAATTAAAAAATTATTTAGAAATATCTTCTATATTAAGATTTAAAAAATTACGTAGTTACTTAGATCAAAAAAATATTAGTTATATTATTAATGATAGATTAGTTCGTGGATTAGATTATTATAATGATACAGTATTTGAATGGAAATCCCCTAAACTAGGAACGCAAAATACAATTTGTGCAGGCGGTCGTTATGATTTATTAGTTAAAAATTTAGGGGGTCCAAATAATTCTGCTATAGGTTGCGCAATAGGTATTGACAGGTTATTTTTATTAAAAAATACATTTCAAAAAAAATTAGAAAATTATAAGGATTATACGGATATACATATTATTTTTGTAGATAAATTATATGCTATATTTGCTTTGGATATAGCTGAAAGATTAAATTTTATTTGGCCACAATTAAAAATTTATACTAACATAACTCAATTTAATTTATCTAATCAAATAAAATATGCAATTCAAAATCATACAAAATTTTTATTAATTTTAGATTCATATTTTTTAGGTTTAAATAAAATGATCGTGAAAAATATTTCTAAAAAAAACAATATCAAAAATATTTTTATAGAATTTTTCAAAATCCTTGTATTTTTTATAATTTTATATAATTATTTTTATTAATTATTTATCGTTTTATAAGTAATAAAAAACTACTATAAACATATAGAAAGAGAAAATTTATGAAGAACCTTGATAATAACTTATACAATGATAAAATTTTTAAATTGATTAAACAAGAAAATTTGCGTCAAGAAAATTCCATTAACTTAATAGCTTCAGAAAATTATGCAAATTCTATGGTTATGCAAGCACAAGGATCATGTTTAACAAATAAATATGCTGAAGGATATATTGGAAATCGTTTTTATAGTGGTTGTCATATTATTGATAAAATTGAAAAAATTGCTATTAATCGAGCAAAAAAATTATTTCAAGTTGATTATGTAAACGTTCAACCTCATTCCGGGTCTCAAGCAAATTTTTCAATCTTTCAGGCCTTATTAAAGCCTAATGATATTATTTTAGGAATGAATTTAATGCACGGAGGACATTTAACGCACGGATCTTCTGTAAATTTTTCAGGTAAAATGTATCGTGCATATAGTTATGGGGTTGATAATAAAGGGCAATTAGATTATTCTAATTTAGAATATTTATCTAAAAAATATCGCCCTAAATTGATTATTGGGGGGTTTTCAGCTTATTCAGGGTTATGCGATTGGAAACGTATGCGTGATATTGCAGATTATATCGGTGCATATTTTGTTGTAGATATTTCACATATAGCCGGTTTAATCGTGACTGGGTTATATCCTAATCCATTTGATTATGCACATGTAGTTAGTACGACTACACATAAAACTTTAGGTGGTCCACGTGGAGGTTTAATTTTATCACGACATGGCAATATCGAAATGTATAAAAAATTAGATTCTTCCGTATTTCCTGGTAGTCAAGGAGGACCTTTAATGCATGTAATTGCTGCTAAAGCTATTGCTTTTAAAAATGCATTAAATCCAAATTTTTTATTATTACAAGAAAAAATTTTAGAATATTCACAAATTATGGTAAAAGTTTTTATTGATAGAAATTTTTTAGTAGTATCCGGGAATACATATAACCATTTATTTTTATTAGATTTATCAAATAAAAATATAACAGGTAAAGAAGCGAGTGAACTTTTGTCTTCTGTTAATATTATTGTCAATAAAAATACTATTCCTTATGATACTAAAAGTCCTTTTATTACATCCGGAATTCGTATAGGTACACCTTGTTTGGCATATCGAGGATTCAAAAAAATAATATTATTAGTATATCTTATTGGATATGTGATATTTTAGATGCTCCTAATAATTTAGATATGCGAAATGTTATTAAAGAAAAAGTTTTAAAAATGTGTTCTCAGTATCCTATTTATAAAAATTAAAAAACTTTTTAATTGATAAGAAAATAAGTAATAAAAAAGAATTATATAATATATAAATAATAAAAAAACTTACATAAAATATAAATTTATTAAATATTTTTTATGTATAAATAATATCTAAATTCTCAAAGAATTTTTAAAAAATATTTAATTATTCTTATACTATATTTTTTCTGTTATATAAAAATATTATACTAATTTTTTTTTATTATTTAATAATTTTAATATTAATTTTTAATTAATTCAATAAGTAGACATATAACAATATATTTTCTAAAAAAAATAATTATATTTTTAAAATATGTATGAAATGTTATTTATTTAAAATAATAAGATATTAATTTAATGTAATATTGTATTCCTGTCTGCATAAGACATATTATTTTTAATAACATTAATATATATTATTTAAGTATAAAGAAGATTTTTTTATCTTATAAAAAATACATTTATTTTTAATTTTATTATATAAATTAAATTTTATTTTATAATATCCAGTATATTTTAAATAAATACATTTATTAAAAATTTTTGTAAATATAAAAGATATAATATACTAATTTAATTTTTAAACTCTATAAATAAACTAAAAATATTTATTAAAATAGATACTATTAATATAGTATAAAATTTATTGTTATATAGTTCATTAGTTTTATTCAGATAATTAAGTTTTAAAATTTATCTGTTGTTTTTGAAATATATATCATTGTATAAAATAAATAACTACAATTAAATTAAAACATTTTAATTTTATTTATAAAATTCCAAATCCATTGTAACCGTTTATAATCACTAAAAAAAGTTCGATTAAAATATAATATATTGTTATGAAATTTCCAAATTTCTGGTCTCTTTACAATTATTTGAGAAAGATGAAAAACATCAATTTTATTTGTCTTAGAAAATATTATATATCCCGAGTTAGTTCGTGATTCTATTCTTTTTATACCTAAAAATTGAGAAATAATTTTAATTGAATGTAATAAAAATAAATTTTTAGCGTGTATTGGTAATTCTCCAAATAGATAAAATAAATCAATTTTTATTTTGTTTAATACAACTATATTTTTTGTATGTGTTATTTTTCTATAAAATGATAAACGTGTATTAATATTAGAAATATATTTTTCTGGTAGTAATGCTGATGTATGTAATTTAATTTTAATACTATTTTTAGGTAATAATTCTGTAATTTTTTTATTATTTTTAATACATTGTATAGCACGTGATAAAATTTTTGTATATAAATATAATCCAATACAATTAATATGTCCACTTTGAATATCACCAAGAATGTTTCCTACCCCTCTCATTTCATAATCATATTTTGATAATTTTAATCCAGATCCTAATGTTTGCATGGTACGAATAATTTCAAGTCTTTTTTTAGCATGAGTAGTAATTGTCTTAAAATCAGAAATAAAAAACCATGCATATGCTTGCTCTGCTGCGCGACCTACACGACCTCTTAATTGATGTAATTGTGATAAACCAAATTTATCAGAATTTTCAATAATAATTGTATTAACATTACTTATATCTAAACCGGTATCTATTATTGTAGTACATACTAAAACATTAAAACGTTTTATTAAAAAATTATGCATAATAATGTTTAAAATATTTCCAGACATTTTTCCATGACTGATACAAAATTTTGCTTCCGGTATTAAAGTGGATAAAATTTTCGTTTTTTCTTCTATTTTTTTGACTGAATTAAATAAATAATATACTTGTCCATTTCTTTTTAACTCTTTTAAAATAATATTTCTTATTATCTTTAAATCATATTTTTCAACAAATGTTTTAACCGGTACACGTTTTTGAATAGGTTGAGATATAATAGATAAATCTCGTAAACCAAGTAAAGAAAAATGTAGGGTACGAGGAATTGGAGTAGCAGTAAGAGTTAAGATATCTATAAATAGATAACGTTTTTTAATATTTTCTTTATGATAAACTCCAAAACGATGTTCTTCATCAACAATTAATAATCCTAAGTTTTTCCATTGTATATGAGTAGATAAAATTTTATGGGTACCAATTAATAAATTAATTTCTCCATTTTTTAATTTTTTTTTATTTCTTTCTCTTTTTTTTTTAGTTAAACGAGTTATAAGTTTTATGATATAAGGATATTTTTTAAATCTTTGTTGGATATTATAATAATGCTGTTGCGCTAATAATGTAGTAGGTACTAAAAGAGCAACTTGTTTTATATTATCTAAGGCAATAAATATTGCTCTCATAGCTACTTCTGTTTTTCCGAAACCAACGTCACCACAAATTAATCGATCCATTGGATGATTTTTATTCATATCATGTAAAACTTGTTTTATGGATTGATTTTGATCTGCAGTTAAATTAAACGGAAAAGATTTACAAAATTTTTTATATCTAAGTGGATTAATAATAAAAGAAAAACCAACGGTAAGTAAACGTCGTGAATATAAATCTAATAGATATACTGCGGTATCACAAATTTTTTTTTCTATTTTTTTTGTATTTTTTTTCCATCGACTATCACTTAATGTATTTAATTGAACGTTTGAGTGTATTGTATTTTGATATGGAGTAACTAAAGATAAAGAGGTAATAGGAACATAAAGTTTTTCATTTTTTGCATATGTAATAATAATATATTCATTAATTATGTTTTTTATATTAAATACACATAAACCTGTATATCGACCTATACCATATTTTATATGTACAACTAATTGATTTTTAGTAAAAAAATCATTTTTTTTATTGTAATAAGTATGCAAAACGTTATTATTTGTTATTGAATTCATATTAAATATATCTTTTTATAAAATTTTATAAACAACAATTTATATTATTATTTTTTTATTTATATAATTTTTAAAATTTTAATAGCTGTATAAATAGTATAGAAATTTATTTTTCTAAAAAAAATTATATAGAAAATGTGATAAAATCTTTTATTTTGTATAAAAAATATTTTTTAATTAAAAATATAGAATTTAAATGAATATTTATTAAATGATATTTAATAAATTTATTACATACTTTTTCAATAAAGTATTTATATACTGATATAATAATATATTTAAAAATTATAAAAATTGATATTTTTTTAGAAAAATATATTATATAGAAAATATAAATTTATTATATATATTTTTTTAAAAATAATTTTATGATAAATATTTTTTATATATATTATAATATATTATATCATAATATATTTTTTTATATTTAAAAAATAATAAATTTCTTATAAAATATGTAATTGTATTACTATAACATCATAAAAATTAGTTTAATATAATTTTTTAAAATATTTTTAAAAGAATTATATTATTAATATTTTTATTAAATTTTAAATATTTTAAATTTTAGGTAATAATATGACAATTAAAGTAGCTATAAATGGATTTGGTCGAATTGGTAGAATGGTTTTTCGATTATCTGAAGAACGATCTGACATTCAAATTGTAGCAATCAACGATTTATTATCGACTAATTATATAGCATATATGTTAAAATATGATTCTACACATGGACCATTTAAAGGAACAATTCAGGTATCTGATAATATTTTAACAGTTAATAATAATAAAATTCATATTTTTTCAGAAAAAACCAAAAATATAGATTGGAAATCATTAAATATTGATGTAGTAGTAGAATCTACCGGTATGTTTTTAACTGAAAAAAAAGCATTAGAACATATTCATGCAGGAGCAAAAAAAGTTGTTTTAACCGGACCTGTAAAAGATGATAATATTCCAATGTTTGTAAAAGGTGTTAATTTTAGTCAATATAGTGGTCAAAAAATTGTATCTAATGCTTCGTGTACAACAAATTGTTTAGCTCCTTTAGTAAAAATATTAAATGATGAATTTATTATAATTGAAGGATTAATGACTACTGTACATGCTACAACAGCCACTCAAAAAACTGTTGATGGTGCATCTATACGAGATTGGAGGGGAGGTCGAGGTGTTCTTCAAAATATTATCCCCGCTTCAACTGGAGCAGCTCAAGCAGTAGGAAAAATACTACCAGAATTATATGGTAAAATTACCGGGATCGCTTTTCGCATACCAGTTGCCAATGTGTCGGTTGTAGATTTTACAGTTAAATTACAGAAAAATGTATCTTATAATAATGTATGTGAAGCAATTAGACTAGCATCTAAAACATATATGAAAGATGTTATAGGGTACGTTAATGAAGAAATGGTATCTAGTGATTTTAATGGATCCCACTTAACTTCAATATTCGATGTAAAAGCAGGTTTATCTCTAAATAATAATTTTATGAAATTAATTGCATGGTATGATAATGAAACTGGATACTCTAGTAAAGTACTAGATTTAGTAGCATGGATTATGCATTCTTAATTTTTAAAAAAATTATAATACTATTAAATTTTATAAATTTAAAAAAAAATATAATTTAAACTGACAGTATTGGACTTTTCGTTGATACTGTCATATAAGAATATTATTTATGTTATTAATATAAAAAATTAATAAGTAGTATTTAGTTTTTTTAAAAAAATATATGAAAATAGACTATATCGTATAATATTTTTTAAATTAATTTCTGATAAAATTAATTTTACCCATTGTGCGACTCGTGTATTAGTTAAATTAGACTGTCTATCTTCATCAATCGGAAGTCCAAAAAAGTGTGTTTTATTCGCTTGAGCTTTTGAAGATTCAAAATGATATTCATGAATCGGCCATTTTCCAATAAAATTAGCGTGTTTTTTTTTAAAAAAATTATACATAATACCAAGAGCATCACAAAAATATTCAGAGTAATCTTCTTGATCACCACAACCAAATAAACCAATAATTTTTTTATTAAAATTTATATTTTTTAACATAGGTAATGATTCAGACCAATCACATTGTAGTTCACCATAGTACCACGTTGGTATTCCTAATAATAAAATTTTAAAATCTTCCATTTTTTTAATTGGGCTATGAGAAATATCAAAAAGACTTGATTTTTCTTTTCCAATAATTTTATGTATTAATCTAGAAATTTTTTCGGTGTTTCCTGTATCGCTGCCATAAAAAATTCCAATTTTTTCATATTTTTATCTCTATTAATATTTTTAAATTTTTAATAATTATATTTTTTGAACCTTTGATATTATTTTCTATATAAAAAATTTATTTAAAAATTTTAGTGTTTGTGTTTTTGCTTTCTTTTTTGTCGTTAATAATTTATATTATTTGTTTTATTTATAATAAAAATTTTGTATAGATATATAATTTTTAATTATATTTTTCTAAAAAGATATAATTCTTTTGTTTATGTAAAAATATTAATATAATTAAATAATTTAATTAACATTACTTATATAACTATAATATATAAATTATTAATTTTAATTTATTAAAATATAATAAAAATATTTTTAATAATTATTTATATTTTTTATAAAAAAATATGCTATTTTGGTGTATATTTAACTGATATATCATAATATTCATATCTTTTAATTTAATTATTTACAATGATATTTTTTTAAAATTCATTTTATTTTAATAAAAATAACATATTTTTATATTTTTTAAAATAAATTTTATTACGGTTATTAAATATGAATAATTTACTTCTTGAAAAAATTATTAATAAAAAATTAAAAAATAAACATACTTTACATGATTATATTCCAAATGGATTACAAGTAGAGGGATGTTCGGAAATTTACAATATTGTAACTGGAGTCACAGCATGTCGAAAATTATTAAAGAAATCATTAGACTATCAAGCTCACGCAATAATTGTACATCATGGATATTTTTGGAAAAATGAAAATCCAAAAATTATTGGTATGAAACGCAATCGATTAAAAATTCTTTTAACCAATGATATTAATCTTTACAGTTGGCATTTACCTTTAGATATACATCCTGAACTCGGAAATAATGTTCTATTAGGAAATGCTTTGAATATTTCTATACAAGGTTATATTACTCCGCTAGTATTATGGGGGTATTTTAAAAAAAAAATTATTAGTTAGTGAATTAAAAAAAAATAAAAAACGATTTTTCATAGAAAACCATTTCATTATGGAAATAAAACGAAAATATATTACGCGAGTTGCATGGTGTACTGGTCGTGGGCAAAATTTTATAACAGAAGCTTTAAATTTTAATATAGATGCTTATATAACAGGCGAAGTTTCTGAAGAAACTATTCATATTGCTGAAGAAAATAACATTCATTTTTTTTTCTTTAGGTCATCATGCTACTGAAAGATCAGGAATATATCAGTTAGGTCAGTGGTTATCTCAACAAAATTATAATTTAAATATTAAATTTATTGATATTGATAATCCTATTTAAATTTTTAAATATTATTTTCTTAATCTTATTATTTAAATAAATAAAAAATAATAAAGAAGAAGACAGGATATTTTATTAATTTTTCTTAATCAACATATTAATGTGAATTTCTTATGAAACATAAAAAAAAAAATTTTCCTACTTTAAAAAATGATTGGTTATATAGTGAAAATCAAGTTTTTTTAAAAAATATATATCAACGTTTTTTAAGAAACCCCAAAAAAATTGATTCTATATGGTATAAAATATTTAAAAATATTGATAATAAAAAAGATCTTATTACTTATGATAATAAAGATATTGGTAATAGTATAATAAATAAAAAAAAGAAAAACGATCAAAATTTAAAAAAAAATATATTTAATAATAATACTATATCAATACGTGAACGATTTTTAAATTTAATACGTTCTTTTAGAAAATTAGGTCATTATTCTGCTCATTTAGATCCATTAAATCTTGCGATAAAAAAAAATATTATGGAATTATCGTTAGATTACTATAATTTTTCAAAAAATGAACTTAAAGAATTGGTAAATAAAGATTTATTTCCCTACAAAATACATTTGAAATCATATTATGATATATATATTCTATTAAAAAAAACATATTGTAGTTCTATAGGTTTTGAATTTATGCATTTAAATAAAATAAATGAAAAAATATGGTTACAAAAATATATTGAAAAAAAAATTTTCTCTTTATACGGCATCAGAAAAAACAAAAAAAATATTATAAAAGGATTAATACAATCTGAAACATTTGAAAGCTTTATTCATACTAAATTTCCAGGAACTAAAAGATTTTCTTTAGAAGGTTGCGATGTATTAATTCCTATGTTAAAAGAAATTATTCAATATGGAATATTGAATAAAACTAAAAAAATATTTTTCGGAATGGCTCACCGAGGAAGATTAAATGTAATGTTTAATATTTTTAAATGTAATATTCCTCAAATGTATCAAAATTATTTTAGTAATAATGATCAATCACATTATACTGGTGATGTAAAATATCATTTAGGTGCTAAAATAACAATTAAAAAAAACTTTCATAAAATTGATATAGTATTATTAGATAATCCATCTCATTTAGAAATTATTACTCCCATTGTATTAGGACAATGTAAATCATTTTTAGATTCTACAAAAACAGAGAGTGATTTATCAAATAATATAATTCCTATTATTATTCATGGAGATGCTGCATTTACAGGACAAGGTGTTATACAAGAAACGTTAAATATGTCACAAGTTCCAGGATATTGTGTTTTTGGTAGTATACATATTATTATTAATAATCAAATAGGATTTACTACTTCTAAAAAAAAATATTTACAGTCTAGTACATATTGTACCGATATTGCTAAAATGATTGATTCGCCAATATTTCATGTCAATGCAGATCAACCAGAATCTGTAATTTTTATTATTAAACTTGCTTTAAAGTTTCGATTTTTATTTAAAAAAGATGTATTCATCGATTTAGTTTGTTATAGACGGTTAGGTCATAATGAAGCTGATGATCCTTCAATAACACAACCACTTTTATATAAAACAATTAAAAATCATAAAAAAGTATGTGATATTTATTTAAATAAAATAAATAAATTTAACAATAAATACACCAAAAAAACTCAAAAATATTATGAATTATATAAAATATATTTACATCACAATTTAAAAAATAATATAAATAAAAAACAAATTGTTAATCTGTACAATAATAAAATTAAAAAAAATCAAATCATTATTGACAAAATAAAAAATTTCTCTTTTTCTAATTTAATTAAAAAAATGCTACATATTTTAACTCCCCCAAAAAATTTTTTATTACATTATCAGGTCAAAAAAATCTTTGATAATCGTTTAAAAATGATCGAAGGAAATAGTTTATGGGATTGGGGATCTGCAGAGATTTTATCTTATGCGGCATTAATAATAAAAGGTATCACTTGTAGATTATCAGGGGAAGACGTAAGACGAGGTACATTTTCACATAGACACGCTGCAGTTTATTGTCAAAATACAGGTAAGACATATATCCCATTAAAAAACATTTTTTCAACTCAAAATAACTTTCATATATGGGATTCAGTATTATCTGAAGAAGCTACTTTAGCATTTGAATATGGTTATTCAATTTCTAAAAATTTTTCTTTAAATATCTGGGAAGCACAATTTGGAGATTTTGTTAATGGAGGGCAGGTTATAATTGATCAATTTATTGTTTCTGGTCAACAAAAATGGGGGCATAATTCATCTATAGTATTGATGTTACCACACGGATATGAAGGACAAGGACCTGAACATTCTTCAGCAAGAATTGAAAGATTTTTACAACTTTGTGCTCAAAAAAACATGCGAGTATGTATACCTACAACTCCAGCTCAGCTATATCATTTAATACAAAAACAAGGTACTACAATATTAATTAAGAAACCTTTAATTATTTTTACTCCAAAATCATTATTAAGAAACTCCAAAACATTTTCTACATTAAAAGAATTATCTCATGGAACCTTTCAAAAGGTATTAATACAGAAAAAAAATATTTCATGTAATACAATAAAAAAAATTATTTTTTGTTCAGGAAAAATTTACTATGATTTATTAAAATATTATCAAAAAAACAATTTAAGCAATATATTAATAATGCGTTTAGAACAATTATATCCGTTTCCAACAAAATCTATTAAAAAAGTTATCCATCAATTTTGTTTTATAGAAAACTGTATTTGGTGTCAAGAAGAACCAAAAAATCAAGGGGCTTGGGTATTTTTTTATTTTAATTTTAAAAAATATATATCTAATTTTTTTAAAAATGTTCAATTACAGTATATTGGAAGACCAAAATGGGCTTCTACTGCTGAAGGTAATTTATCTTCACACAAAATAGAACAACACAATATTATTAAAAAAGCTTGTACACCTTGTTAATAAAAGAGTAAAAAAATGACAGATACTAAAGTTTTAGTTCCAGAATTACCTGAGTCTATTAGTAATGCGATTGTTTTAAAATGGCACAAAAATATTGGAGATGTTGTAAAAGAAGATGATTTAATTGCAGAAATTGAAACCGATAAAATCATTTTAGAAATTTCTTCACCAACTTCTGGCGTAATAAAATCACAGTTTTATAAAATAGGAGAGTCTGTAAAATCAAAAGATATTTTAGCTTCTATTTCTCATAAAATTTCTTTAAAAAAAGAAAAAGTACATAAAATTAATGGAATTATTAATAATAATAGAAAAAATAATAAAAATGAAATAAAAAATAACAATAATGAAAATTTAAAAAGTTTTACTCCGGCAATACGTAGAATGTTATTAAATAAAACTATAGATATTAAAAACATAAAAATTAATAAAATAAACAATCAATTTATTTCTGATAATATTATTAAGAATAATAATAAAATTGAAAAGAATAAAAAGGATCATCGTTCAATTACTCGTATTAAAATAAATACATTACAAAAAAAAATATCTGAAAAGTTGTTATATACAATGCAAAATACCGCAATGTTAACAACATTTAATGAAATAAATATGCAAGAAGTTATACGAATACGAACAAAACATAAGGAAGCATTTTTTAAAAAGTATGATGTACATTTAGGTTTTATGTCTTTTTTTATAAGAGCCGCAACTCAAGCTTTAATGATGTTTCCGGATATTAATGCTTCGATTGATAATAATGAAGTTATTTATCATGATTATTATGATATTAATGTCGCTATAGCAACAAAACGTGGATTAATAGCTCCTATACTACTTAATACCAATTTAATGGATATGTTTGAAATAGAAAAAAAAATAAAATATTATGCAGATTTAGGAACAACAGGAAAACTATCTTTAAATGATTTAAATTCAGGAACTTTTACAATCACTAATGGTGGTGTTTTTGGATCATTAATGTCTACACCGATAATAAATCCACCTCAAGTAGCAATTTTAGGAATACATAATATTAAAAATAGACCTATTGTAGATGATAATATAATCAAATCATGTCCGATGATGTATATAGCATTATCATATGATCATCGATTAATTGATGGAAAAACAGCGATAAAGTTTTTAAAATATATAAAAGATATTTTAGAAGATTCATCTCGAATGATATTAAAAATATAATTTTTGAATATATAAAAAATATCAATGTATTAATAATAACATTTTTATTAATTACTTCATTTTCTCTAATACATTTATAATTTATTTTTTTAACTATTTGTATATATAATTTTTTTATAGTATTAAGAATAAAAATTTTTATATATACAATATAAAGATATATTATTTAATTAATTTAAATTAATACACATTTCTTTTAAAGAATATAGCAATAAAAAAATACTGACGATAAATATTATAATTTTATAAAATTTAATAATTTTCATCATTATTTTTTTTACATATAAAATAGGTTTTTTTATGAATAAAATAAAAGTAATTTTTATGAGACACGGGGAAAGCGAATGGAATCAGTCTAATCAATTTACTGGATGGCAAGATGTATTATTATCTAAAAAAGGAATACAGGAAGCACAGATTGCAGGAAAACTTTTAAAGAAAAATGGATTTTTTTTTGATTATGCTTATACATCTATGCTAAGTCGAGCAATTTATACATTATGGTATATTTTAAAAATATTAAAAGAAACTTGGATTCCTATTAAAAAATCATGGCAATTAAACGAACGTCATTACGGCGCTTTAGAAGGATTAAATAAAAAAAAAATTAGAAGTATATATAGTAAAGAACAAATACAATTGTGGAGAAGAAGTTTTCTTCATACCCCCCCTGCTTTAGATATTAAAGATACACGATACCCTGGTTATGATCGACGGTATATTACATTAAATAAAAACGAACTTCCAGTATCAGAAAGTTTAGAAAATACCTATAATCGCGTTATTCCATATTGGAAGAATGTTATTCTTCCTACCATTAAAGATAAAAAAAAAATAATTGTTGTAGCTCACGGAAATTCTTTACGAGCTTTAATTAAATATTTAAATAATATTAATAACGATAATATTATTAATCTTAATATTTCTACAGGTGCTCCAATTGTATATGAATTTTCAGATACTTTATGTCCATTAAATTATTATTATTTAAAATAAATTAAAATATTAAAATACATAAAAAAATATTACATCTTATATAAGAATATTTTTCTTTATAAAAATATATAATAAAGCATGTAAATTTATTTTTAAAAATAGAGAAATTTTATTATATATAAAATATTTATATTATTATTTTAATAAAATTATAAAATACTCAATATATAAATAATAATTATCGAGGGCGGTATCGCAATGATTAAAATAATTGGCATATTAACTAGTGGCGGCGATGCACCCGGAATGAATGCTGCAATTCGAGCAGTAACACATACCGCTTTGAATAAAGGGTTAAATGTCATAGGAATTCAAGATGGATTTTTAGGTTTATTTAAAAATCGTATGATACAATTACAAAAGTCTAATGTTTCAAATATTATTAATCGAGGCGGAACACTTTTAGGATCTGCTCGTTTTCCTGAGTTTTCTCAAAAAGATATTCGATTAACTTCTATAAAAAATCTTTATCAGAGAAAAATTGATGCTTTAATTATTATTGGTGGAGACGGGTCATATATCGGGGCAAAATATTTAACTAATATGGGTTTACCGTGTATCGGGATTCCTGGAACTATTGATAATGATGTAGCAGGAACTGATTATTCAATCGGATATTTTACTGCTTTAGAAACAATAGTTGAGGCTATTGATAGATTACAAGATACTTCTGCTTCTCATAAACGTATATCAATTGTAGAAATAATGGGGCGTTATTGCGGTGATCTTACCCTAGCTGCGTCAATAGCTGGAGGTTGTGAGTTTATTATATTACCTGAAATTACCTATACAAAAGAAAATTTATTAATAGATATTAAAAAAAGCATAAAAAATGGAAAAAATCATGCAGTTATTGCAATTACCGAGCATTTATATGATGTTAAAAAACTAGCACGATATATTCAAGAAAAAACTAAAAGAGAAACTAGAGCTACAACTCTGGGATATATTCAAAGAGGAGGAACTCCTGTTGTTTATGATAGAATTTTGGCTTCTCGTATGGGATCTTATGCTGTTAAATTGCTTTTAGAAGGATATCAAGGTAGATGTGTTGGAATTATTAATGAAGTTTTAGTGCATCATGATATAAATAATGCTCTTAAATATATGAAAAAACCTTTTAAAAGTGATTGGTTAGTAACTGCAAAAAATTTATACTAATTTTTTATTTTAAACAATATAATAAGTGCCGGGTACCCCGGCGCTTAAATCAATATTTTATTAATAAAATTAATTATGCATATAAAAAAATGATTAATATCATTTCTTATATAATAATATTTATAAATATAAAATAATTAATTTATTTTTTAATAATAAGAAAATTTATTAAAAATATTTTATTTATTTATTATTTTTATAATTTTTTTAAATTCTTTTAAAATGAGAGATGCTCCTCCAATTAAAAAACCATCAATATCATGTTGATAAATTAATTCTTGAACATTATGCTGAGAAACAGAACCACCGTATTGAATAAAAAAATTTTTAATATTATTATTAGATTTACTTTTAATATAATTTCGTATAAAACAAGATATATTTTGTACTTCTTTTGGTGATGCAGATTGTCCTGACCCTATTGCCCAAATTGGTTCATATGCAATAATAGAATTATTAAATGCATTTTTTCCACATAAATCAAATATTAAATCTATTTGTTTTTTGCATATTTCTTTAGTTTTTTTATCATTATGTTCTTGAATTGTTTCTCCTATACATAATATTGGTATTAAATTTTCTTCTTTTAACATATAAAATTTTTTAGCAACTAATGCATTATTTTCATAATGATTTAAACGTCTTTCGGAATGTCCAATAATAACATATTGAATTCCCATATCTTTTAACATGATTGGAGAAATCTCTCCGGTAAACGGTCCTGAAAAATGTACATCAACATTTTGAGAACCTAAAAAAAATTTTTTTTGATCAGTAGATAGAATATTTTGAATAAAATTAGCATATAATAAAGGAGGAGCTAATACAACTGTACAAATTTTATAATATTTTATGAGAAACTGATTTAATGGTTTTAAAATGCGTAAAATAAATTTTTTACTACCATTCAATTTCCAGTTACCGATAATAATTGGTTTAATCATATTTTCAATCACCTATCTTTAGCAATTATCAGAAATTTACAACTTATACTCCAATAATTGCTGAACTATAAAATATTAATATTTTTAATCTAAATATTATTTATATCACTTATTTAAGGGTTTTTTCTATTTAGAAAAACAATTTGTACGTTCTCTTAATTGTTTTCCGGGTTTAAAATGAGGAACATATTTGCCATGTAAATTAACTTTTTCTCCTGTTTTTGGATTTCTACCTACACGCGCGAAACGATAATGTAAAGAAAAACTACCAAATCCTCTAATTTCTATTCGATTTCCCTTTTCTAAAGAAAAAGACATATATTCTAAAATATCTTTTATAATACGTTCAATAATTTTTACTTGAATATAAGTTTTTTTTTCAGTAATTCGTTCAAATAATTCTGATTTATTCATATATCCTCTAAATAATTTTTATGTATAATAAAACATCATTATTCAGAAATTGTATAATTTTTAAAAATATTTATAATTTATATTATTCAGAAACTATATTATTAGTATCAAACTGAGTATTTTTACTATTTGGTATATATTGTAAATATACAATGCGATTTTTTTTGTCAAAACCAGATATTCTAGTTTCTATTGTATCTCCAGTATTCTTAGGTAATAAATATTTTTGACGGTATTCATTTGGAATATCAATTGTTTTTAAACATCCTTCGATCCCCGGTTCTAATATTAAAAAAATTATTTTTTCTTCAATTAAACGAATCACTCCTGAAACCACAGTGTTTTTTTTATTTTTTGTAATATATATATTAAAAGGGTCTTCTGTTAATTGTTTAATCCCTAAAGATATTCGTTCTCGTTCCGAATCAACTTGTAATACAATTGCTGAAATATCATCTCCTTTTTTATATTTTTTTACTGATTCTTCACCGGAGGTATACCATGAAAGATCAGACAAATGTACTAATCCATCTATTCCGCCTTTTAATCCAATAAAAATACCAAAATCAGTAATTGATTTAATTTTTCCGGATACTATACAGCCTCTTTTATTTTTTTTAGAAAATTTATTCCAAGGATTAATTGTACATTGCTTAATACCTAATGATATTCTGCGTCTTTCTTCATCAATATTTAATATAGAAACTTGAATAGATTCTCCAGATTTTACTACTTTAGAGGGATGAATATTTTTATTCGTCCAATCCATTTCTGATACATGAACTAATCCTTCTACTCCTTCTTCAATTTCAACAAAACATCCATAATCTGTTAGATTTGTAACTATTCCTTGATGTTTAGTACCTTCTGGGTAACGTTTTTCTAAATTAATCCACGGATCTATACCTAGTTGTTTTAATCCTAATGAAACGCGAGTTTTTTCTTGATCAAATTTTAAAATTTTTACACGGATATCATCTCCTATTTTTACAATTTCATTAGGATGTTTTACTCTTTTCCATGCCATATCTGTTATATGTAATAAGCCATCGACACCCCCTAAATCAATAAAAGCTCCATAATCTGTTAAATTTTTTACGATACCTTGAATAATATTACCTTCTTTTAAATTATTTAATAATTGATAACGTTCAGCGCTATTTTCTGATTCTATAACCGCACGACGTGAAACAACTACATTATTACGTTTTTGATCTAATTTAATAACTTTAAATTCTAATTCTTTTCCTTCTAAATGCACTGTATCTCGAATAGGTCGTATGTCTACTAACGATCCTGGTAAAAAAGCTCTTATCTCATCTAATTCAACAGTAAAACCCCCTTTCACTTTTCCATTAATTGTACCTAATATAGAATGTTTATTTTCATATGCATTCTCTAATTGTATCCATGCTTCATGTCGTTTAGCTTTTTCACGTGATAATAAAGTTTCACCAAATCCATCTTCTATAGCATCTAGAGAAACATCAATAATATCACCAGTTTTTATTTCAATATTTCCTTCTGAATCTTGAAATTGTTCTAAAGGGATAGATGATTCAGATTTTAACCCGGCATCAACTAATACCGAATCCTTTTTTATGGAAATAATTTTTCCTTTAATAATTGATCCCGGTTTTGTTTTAATATTTTTTAAAGAATTTTGAAATAATTGTGCAAAAGATATATTCATATAAATAATCTTTAAGTTTGTTAAATAGAAAACCCATAAAAAAATTTTTATATGGATGATGAAATATATTTAAAGTAATTATTAATATTATTAATAATAAAATACAAAAAATATAAAAAATATATATAACTTTTTTATAAAAATTTTATTTAAATTTTAAAGTTAAAAGAATTTTAAAAAATCAATATTATTTTATAAATAAAATAATTATTTGAATTTTAATAATTCAGTATTTTTTTATAAAATTGTATCATAGAATCTTTAGATATTTAAAGAAATATATTAAAACTTACCAATATTTTAAATAAATATTTATATCAAAAATAGATATTAAAATATAAAAATAATTTTATAAAAAAAATAAATTTATATATTAATTAAAATTTTAAAATTAATATATTATATACATTTATTATAATTATTTAAAATTTATACTATAAAATATATATAATTTATTTTTTATTTTATTAATTTTTAGGTTTATATATATATTTGATATAACATATTTTTAAAAATAATTTATAAATATCATATTGATAAAAATAAAATCATAAAAAAATTCACTTTATAATAAAATTTTTAATTTTTAAATATCAATATATTGAATATATTTTATATATTAGTTATATACTTATTACTTAAATTCAAATTATATTTTTTAGTACTTACAAATAGACTGAAATATATTAAATACTGGGGAAACGTTTTATTAACACAAGACGGATTTAATAAAGTTACAGGAACTCCAGATAAGGCGACTAGTGAAAAACACATTGCTATTCGATGATCATTATATGTATTAATTTTAGCATGTAAAAATTTTTTCGGAGCAGATACTATTATATAATCACGACCCTCTTCAATAACACCTCCAACTTTTTTTAACTCTTTAGTCATAGCTTGTAATCTATCGGTTTCTTTAACTCGCCAATTATAAATATTTTTAATATATACCGGCTGATTTGAAAATAAACCAATCATTGCTAATGTCATAGCAGCATCTGGAATATGATTACAGTCTATTTCTATACCTTTTAAATTACCTTTTCTACAAATTATGGAATTATTATTCCATATAATATTTGCTCCGATCGTACTTAATACTTCAGAAAATTTTACATCACCTTGAATGCTATCTCTTTTTATACCTTTTATTTTAACCTCCCCCCCTTTTATAGCAGCTGCTGCTAAAAAATACGTAGCTGAAGATGTATCATTTTCAATGTAATATAATCCAGGTGTAACATAATTTTGATTACCAGTAATCTCAAAATGTCTATATTTAGAACAAGTTTTAATAGTAATACCAAAAATTTTCATTAAATTTATTGTTAAAGTAATATATGGTATCGATACTAAAGCACCTTTAACAGTAATATATGTATTATTAGTTGCCAAAGGAGCCATCATTAGTAATGAACTTAAAAATTGACTGGAAATAGTACCTTCAATTATAATAGAACCTCCAACAAAACCACCTTTAACTAAAACAGGGGGAAAATTAATGTTTTTTAAATACGTAATAGTCGCTCCTCCTTGACGTAATGCATCAACTAAATGATTAATAGGTCGTTCTTGCATTCGTTTTTCACCATCTAAAATGACATTATTATTATATAATGATAACGCGGCTAGTAATGGTCTCATAGCTGTTCCAGCATTTCCTAGAAATAATTTTAATTTTTGATTACAAAATAAAGTTTGACCTGAACCATGTATAATACATTTATTACCATCAATAATATACTTAACTTTTAATGCTTTTAAAGCGTGCAACATGTATTTGACATCATCACTAGATAAAAGGTTAAGCAAAGTAGTGTCACCAGTACACAGAGCTGATAATAACAATACTCGATTAGAAATACTTTTGGATCCTGGTAAATTTGTAATGTTTCCTGAAATATATTTTATAGGTTTTAAAGTTATTTGATTTTGTTGCATAAAAATATTTTACCTTTGTCATATAAGTAACAATTATCCAAATTTTTTTTCAAATTTTTTCATAAATTTAATTAAAAACTGTACTCCTTTAAGGGGCATTGCATTATAAATAGAAGCTCTTAATCCCCCGATAAAAGAATGACCTTGCAAACCCCATAACCCAAAACTTTGAGCCTCTTTAATAAATATATTTGTTAATTTTTGTTTTAAATAGAAAATTATATTCATACGAGATCTATGGCTTTTTTTTATAAAATTTTCATAAAAATTTGTTGAATCTATATATTCATATAATATTTTTGATTTTTTTTTATTTAAATCTTCTAAAACAGATATCCCGCCTATTTTTTTAATCCACTGAAAAACTAATCCTGCTACATACCATGAAAAAGTTGTTGGAGTATTAAACATTGAATTAGTTTTTTTGCTAAATAGAATAATTAAAAATCGATGGTATAGATTTTTTTTTTCATTTAATAAATTTTTTTTTATAATCACAATAGTTATTCCAGCGGGACCAATATTTTTTTGAGCGCAAGCATATATAATTCCATATTTTTTTATATCAATGTTACGAGATAATAAAGTTGATGAAAAATCACCAACAAATACTTTATTTTTAAATTTAGGTTCTTCAAAAATTTCTATCCCTTCAATCGTCTCGTTAGGGCAATAATGAACATATGTTGAAAATTTTGATAAATTCCAATCTTTCATAGATTCTATATATTTTTCATTAAATATAGATATTTTTTTTACATTAATAACATTGGGGTGACAATATTTTTGAGCTTCTAAAATAGCATTATTCGACCAAAATCCGCTATTAATATAATCTGGTTTAGGAAAATCTGCTAATAAATTCATTGGAACAGCTGAAAATTGTCCTCTAGCTCCTCCATGACAAAATAAAATTTGATAATCTATTGGAATATTTAAAATATCTCGTAAATCTTGCTCTATTATTTCAGTATTTTTAATAAATTTACGGTGACGATGACTAATTTCAGTTATTGATAATCCTATTTTTTTCCAATTTAGAAAATCCTTTTGTATTTTTAATAATACATCACTAGGTAAAATTGCAGGACCTGCGCTAAAATTATATATTTTCCTCATATCAATACCGCTTCTTATATGCCTGTTATTAATCTATTAAAATAATTTATATTTATCTTATATTTATTAAGACTTAACCATTTCTTGAATATTTATATATTTTATTATTTTTATTTATATTTAAAATTTTAAAGTTTTTATTCCATTCATATAAGGATTACGTAAAACTTTTGGAATAATAATTTTATTATCTGAACATTGAAAATTTTCTAAAATTGCTGCTAAAGTTCGACCAACAGCTAACCCAGAACCATTTAAAGTATGTAAAAAATTTATTTTTTTTTTTTTCTCATCTCTATATCGAGCTTTTATTCTTCTTGATTGAAAATCACCTATCATAGAGCATGAAGAAATTTCACGATAACAATTTTGTGCAGGAAACCACGCTTCTAAATCATATGTTTTTTTAGCAGAAAATCCAAGATCACCAGTACAAAGTAATATTTTTCTGTAAGGAAGTTTAAGTAACTTTAATATATGTTCTGCATCTTTTGTTAGATTTTCAAAACTCTCTTCAGATTTATCAGGATGTACAATTTGAATTATTTCCACTTTTTCAAATTGATGATTTCTAATTAAACCTTGCTTATTTTTTCCATATGCAGCAGACTCAGCACGAAAACAAGCACTTAAAGAAACGTATTTAATAGGTAAGAATTTAGATAATATTATTTTATTTTGCATTAAATTGATTAATGGTACTTCAGCTGTAGGAATTAAAAAGTATTTTTTTTGATTTATTTTTTTATTATCATCATGATATGTATTTACATAAAATAACTCTTTTTCAAATTTCGGTAATTGTCCTGTACCATACATGCAATGTTCTTGTACTATATTAGGAACATATACTTCCTGATATCCATGTTTTTCAATATGAATATCTAACATAAATTGCCCTAATGCACGATGTAATTTTGCTAATTTACCTTTTATAACTGTATAACCAGAACCTGATATCAATGATGCAATTTTCCAATCAAAACCATGTATTTTTTGTCCAATATGGATATGATTACTAATTGAAAAATTATATTTTTTTATATTTCCCCATAAACTAACTTCTCTATTATCTTTTTCATTTTTTCCATCTGGACTATCTAATGAAGGAATATTAGGTATCTGATCTAAAAAAAAATTCATTTGATCTCGAATAGATTTTAATTTTTTTTTCCAAACTGATAAACGGTTTCTAGAGGCAATTAATTGATTTTTAAAAATATCAATGTTATTATATATTTTACTTTTATATAAAATATATTGAGATAGTTTTTTGTGTTCTGACTGTAAAGATTCACTATCACTTTGTAGTTTTTTTCTTTTATTTTCTAATTTAGAAATTTTTTTAATATCTAAAAAAAAATTTCTTCTTTTTAGTTGCTCATAAAAATATTGATAATTATGTTTCATAGAATTAAAATCTAACATATAATAAATAATCTTTAGTTTTATTAATCTGTTTTAAAAAAAGAGAATATAGATAAATATTAATAACAAATTTTTTTTCAATAAATATTTTTAATGTACATCTAATAAGTATAATCTGTTTTTTCTTCAATTTAAAAATACTCATTAATTTTCTAAATAAATATATTTTTTATTTATTATAATTTTTTAAAAAAAATAAAACTCTTTATTAAATAATAATTAAATAATTTCATATAAAAATATTTTAAAAAAATATTTAAACTTTAAAATTTTAATATTTTAAATAATAAAAAATAAATAAAAAAAATTAATACATTAATATTTATAAATGAGTTAACAATCAAATTATTATATTATAATAAATGTATCAGTTATAATATAAATTTTATTTTTATAAATAAAAAATCATTTATTAAAAATTACACTGTATACAGTTAAAAATTTTATTAATCAACTTTTAAGGTTATATAACAAAGATTTTTTTTAATATTTTATTTTTATTATATATTGGTATCATGATATGTCTAACTTGTCAAAAATATCTACTGATTTAATTATTATTGGTGCAGGACCTGCCGGATATACAGCTGCAATTTATGCAGCGAGAGCAAATCTTAATGTAATACTTATTTCTGGACCAAAACCTGGTGGACAATTATTAAATACTAATGCAATAGAAAATTGGCCAGGTCAACATCAAAATATAAGCGGAATACATTTAATGAATCAAATGTTAATACATGTTCAAAAATTCCCTATTAAGATTATAGATGATACCATTATTAACGTTAACTTTACAAATAATCCATTTATGATGTGCGGCGAAAAAAATAAATATTATTCTAGCGCAATAATCATTGCAACTGGCGCTTCACCAAGATATTTGAATATTCCTTCAGAAAAATTATATAAAGATCGTGGTGGAATTTCAACTTGTGCAATATGCGATGGTTTTTTTTATAAGAATAAATTTATTGCTGTTATTGGGGGGGGAAATACAGCATTAGAGGAAGCTTTATTTCTATCTAATATTGCTGAAAAAGTTTATATTGTACATCGTAAAAAAATATTTACCGCAGATAAAATTTTAATAACAAGAGTTATGGAAAAAGTCAAAATAAATAAAATTATTTTATATATGTCTTATACAGTAGGCGAAATTTTAGGAAACCATACAGGAGTTACGGGAATTAAAATTTGTTCAGATAATAACGAAATTCTTATTAATTTATCGGGAATATTTATTGCTATTGGTCATATTCCAAATTCAAATATTTTTTTAAATCAATTAAAAACTAAAAATAATTATATAGAAATTAATATCCATAAAAATGATCATAAATATCAAACGCAAACAAGTATTCCGGGTATTTTTGCTGCAGGTGATGTAACAGATCATGTTTATAGACAAGCAATTACAGCATCGTCTGGCGGGTGTATGGCAGCTATGGATGCAGAAAAATATATTAGAGACTTAATATAATCATTTTTTTATTTATTTTAAAATTTTTATTTTTAATAAATATTATATAAATTCATATATAACAAAGGGTTACCATGAAAGAAGAAAATATAGAAATGCAAGGGATTGTAATAGATACATTACCTAATACAACTTTTAAAGTAGAATTAGAAAATAAACATATTGTTATGGCTCATATTTCAGGAAAAATGAGAAAAAATTATATCAGAATTCTAACTGGAGATAAAGTTACTGTCGAATTAACACCGTATGATATAAGTAAAGGGCGTATTATTTTTCGAAGTAGATAAAAATTATTAATTATTTGATGATATATCAAAATAAAAAATTATAAATTTTTATAGATTATAAATATTGGAAATATTATGCGTACAAAATACTGTAAAGATTTAACAATATTAGATATTAATAAAGAAGTAATATTATGCGGATGGGTAAATCAAATAAGGAATTTAGGGAATTTAATTTTTATCGATATAAGAGATATTACAGGTACTATTCAAGTAATATTTAATCCACAATATTATATTAACTTTAAAAAAGCATGTCTATTAAGAAATGATTTTTGTATTCAAATAACTGGATTAGTAACATTAAAAAAACAAAAAAAAATAAAAAATGATAATATAAATTATTTAGTGGAAATAATTGCTTTTCAATTAACTATCTTTAATAAAACATTACCTGTACCATTAGATTATACAAAAAAAAATAAAGAAGAAATAAGATTTAAATTTCGTTATTTAGATTTACGTCGTAAAATTATGATAAAAAATTTACAAATAAGACATGCAAGTATTATATTAGTACGAAATTTTCTAGAAAAAAGAAAGTTTTTGGAAATAGATACTCCGATCTTAACAAAATCTACCCCAGAAGGAGCTTCCGATTACTTAGTAAAAAGCCGATTATACTTAAATAAATTTTTTGCTCTCCCTCAGTCACCACAATTATTTAAACAATTATTAATGATTTCTGGATTAGATAAATATTATCAGATAGCTAAATGTTTTAGAGATGAAGATTTAAGATCTGACCGACAACCAGAATTTACTCAAATAGATATTGAGGTATCTTTTACGACTGTAGAAAATTTTAAAAATATGATCAGTAATTTGATTCATAATTTATGGTTATCAATTAGAAATATTTCTTTAGAAAAATTTAAATCAATAACTTATGAACGTAGTTTATTAGACTATGGTACAGATAAACCAGATTTACGTAACCCAATTAAATTAATTAATGTATATGATTTATTTTCTCGAGATTTAGAAAATATTTTTCCAAATTTAAATCTAAATCTTAATAATCGTATTATTTTAATAAATATTCCAAAAGGCATATCTTTAATAAAAATAATTCATATAAATAAATATATAAAAATATTAAAAAAATTTGGAATCAATCATTATAAATTTATTAATACATCAGGCATCAATTCGAATATTTTACAAAAAAATATTTTTCTTGATATGAACAAAAATATAAGTATTTTAGATGATATAATTAAACGAACTAAAACAACGAGACAAGACACTCTTCTTCTTGTTGCAGGAGAAGAAAATATATTAAATGCTGGTATAAGCATTATACGAGAAAAAATTGGAATAGATTTAAATATTATTGATCAAAAAAAATTTTGTCCTGTCTGGATTACTGATTTTCCTATGTTTAAAATAAATGAAAATAATAAAATAGAATCTGTACATCATCCATTTACTGCTCCAAAAAGTTCTATAAACTATATATCTATAAAAAATTCTTTAAATATTTTATCTAGTGCATTTGATTTAGTTATTAATGGATATGAAATTGGTGGAGGATCTAGCAGAATTCATGATTATAATTTACAAGTAAATGTTTTTAATTTATTAAATATAACTAAAAATCAACAAAAAAAACATTTTGGTTTTTTTCTAAAAGCATTACAATACGGGGCTCCGCCACATATCGGGATGGCTTTAGGATTAGATCGTATAGTTATGTTATTAACTAATAACACAACAATAAAAGATGTAATCGCTTTTCCAAAAACACATTCTGCAACCTGTTTAATGACTGGAGCTCCAAATAAAATATATTATTAAAATTTAAAAAATACATTAAAAAGTTTTTTTATCATTTTATAAAGAAAAATATTTTTCATCTTTTTAAAAATACTAAATTAAATTATTTTTTATATAAAGGAAGATATGGCTGGGCATAGTAAATGGTCAAATACAAAACACAGAAAGTCATCACAAGACATCAAACGTAGTAGGATATTTACAAAATTAATACGTGAAATAACTATTGCTAGTACTAAACAAGGTCAGGACCCTAAAAAAAATTTTTATTTACGAACAGTTCTTGATAAAGCAAATATGTATAATATGACAAAAAATACAATTGATCGTGCTATCCAACGTAGTATTATTCAAAATAATCACATCTCTAATATTAAAACGTATTCTGGATATGGACCTGGGGGAATAGCTTTTATTATAGAATGCTCTTCGGATAATAATAATCATACAGTTTCTAAATTAAGGGAAATTTTTTCTCGGTGCAAAGGAACTTTAGTAAAAAATAAAAATGTAGAATATTTATTTCAAAAAATTATATTATTAAAATTTAATAATATTCACCAAGAAAAAATAATCCTTGATATAGCCGCTCAACATGAAGCTTATACTTTTAAAGTAAAAAAAAACAAAAATATTCAAATTACAATTCCTATTAAAAATTTTAAAATAATCAAAAAAAAATTATGTAAATTAAATATTAAAATAAAAAAACCAAATTTTTATAAACCTATTACTATAAAACCAATAGATACGTTTAAAAAAGTAGAAATATTAAAATTAATAAATAAACTAAACGAATTTTCTGAAATTAAAAACATTTACTATAATATAAGAATATAGCTAAAAAAAACATTTTTTAATTTTTAAAATTTTTCATACCTATTAATTATATATCCTTGAATATTCGTACAGTATTGTATAATTTTTATTATAAAATAAGAAATGAGAGTTTTATAAATTATATTTATATTACTAAATTAATTCTAATATATTTTTAAATAATTTAATTTATAATATTCAGAAATATATGAAAATTCATACAATACTGGTACAAATAAAAAATTCCTTGAATACTTTTTGTGTAACATTACATTATAAATGATTTACTCTTTTCAATTTCATAATATTATTATGATATTTTTATTATTTTAATACTATCATTATTATCATATGTATAGTAAAAATCTTTTTTTATAATAATGATATAATCATTTTTTTTTGCACTCCTTTTTTTTCTTTTATTATGCTGATTGCATCATCAATGTTATTTAACTCCATTTGTTTTTTTTCTATATAAATAGGAATTACTCCTTTATATAATGTGGATAAATTTAGATTTTTTTGACAATAAGAAAAATAAAAAATTGGAATACGTGAAGTAATTCGAGATGTTAATAAAGCTATGTCTAATGAATCGGTATAAATTAAGATCGCTGAAACATTTTTCAAGTGATTAGCGGCATACATGATAGACATAGCAAGAGTTTCAGAAATATTATAAAATTTTAAACCTAATCGATGTTTAGAAATATGCATACACGGTAATTTTTCAGCTCCTTGACAAATTTTTAATACACTTTGTACAGTATTTATAGGAAAATGTCCAGATGCTGTTTCTGCAGATAACATTACTGCATCTGTTCCATCGATTACTGCATTTGCAACATCCATTACTTCAGCTCGAGTAGGAAAAGGATTATCAATCATAGATTCCATCATTTGCGTCGCTGTAATAACTGTACGATTTAATTGACGAGCTAATTGAATTAAATGTTTTTGTACACCAATTAGTTTATCATCTCCAATTTCTACTCCTAAATCTCCACGCGCAATCATAATTGCATCTGCTGCTAATATAATTTCTTTAATAACAATATCAGACATAACTGCTTCAGCTCGTTCTATTTTAGCAATAATTTGAGCATTACTACCCGCATTTTTCATTAATGTTCTAGCTTCTTGTATATCAGCCGCTGACCTCGGAAAAGATACCGCTAAATAATCAATACCTAATTTTGAAGCTAATTTTATATCTTCTTTATCTTTTTTTGTTAATGCTTTAGCTGATAAACCTCCTCCTAACTTATTTAAACCTTTATTATCTGTTAAAGTACCTCCGATTACTACTTTGGTATAAATTTTATTATTATCAATTTCTAATACTTTTAATTGTATTTTTCCATCATCTAATAATATTAAATCATTAACAACTACCTCAAAAGGTAAATTTTTATAACTAATACCAACTTTTTTTTTATTTCCATGAAATTTTGGAATTGTATGATCAAGTAAAAATGTATCTCCAACATCTAAAAATATCTTTTTATTCTTAAAGCTAGAAATTCGAATTTTAGGACCTTGTAAATCACCTATGATAGCAACTGAATAACCATATTTTTTAGTAATTTCTCGTATTGATTTAACTCTTTTTTTATGTTCTTCTGCAGTTCCATGAGAAAAATTTAAGCGTAATATTTTAGATCCTGATTGAATTAACTTTTTTATTATACTTTTACTATTTGTAGATGGACCTAACGTTGAAACAATTTTTGTACGACAAATATCATTATGCATCTTTACAATCCTATAAGTAATTAAAATAAATTTTAAAAAAGTATTTTTAAATTAGATAAATTTATTTAAATATATAAAAATATGAATATTAAAAATTTTTATAAAATTTTATATAATAAAAAGAATTTTTATATAAGATATAAAAAAAAAAAAAAATTAAAAAAAAATGTATATAACATATCAATTTTTATTTAAAAAACACTTTTTAATCTGCTACATACCTACATCGTTTATAAAAATTATAAAAAATATAATTTTTTTTAAAAAATATTAAATAACAATATTATATTATAAAAAATATAAACATAAAAATATATAGGTATAAATAAATAAACAAAGAAAATAAATAAAAATGAAATACAAAATTTTAATAATATTTTATATATAAATAATAACAAATAAAATATTATATCATTAGATCAAATCTTTAAAAATATTTACAAAATTACAAAGGCATATTTTTAAAAAATACTCTGTATAACTTAGAAAAACAAGTATTCTTTTTTAAAAAAAAACAAAAATATAGTTTTTTATAAAAAATTTTTATTTTTTATAATAATATCTTTCTAATAAAAAAATAAAATTTATTATGAAAATAAATTTTTAAAAACAAAATATTAATATTTGCTACTTTATATTAATTTAATCTAGTATGATATAAACAGGAAAAAATTTTTTATTATATAAAAATATTGTTTATTTTATAATATCTACAAAAATATCTTAATAATTTTATTTTTTTAAATTTAATACATACAACGATTAATTGATAATTTTTCATCAATTTATTATATAAAACTGATTTTTTATTTTTATATAAACCTAAACAATAAAAATTTAAAATAATTTCTTTACGTTTATACAAACATTAACTTATTAATTAGGAAAATAAAACGATATGATTCGTACATTTTTTTTTGTATTAACTAACTTATCTATTATTCTAGTTTTTGGTATTTTTTTTAGTTTAACTGGGATAAATAATGGTAATATTATTGAAATTTTAATAATCTCTTTGTTTTTTGGTTTTTTAGGATCTATAATATCATTATTCATGTCTAAATGGATTGCGTTATATTCTGTAAACGGTAAAATTATCCAAATACCAAAAAATAAAACAGAAATATGGTTATTTAATACAATAGAAAAATATTCAAAAAAGGTTGGAATTAACACACCCGAAATAGCTATATATAATTCATTGGATATGAACGCTTTTGCAACAGGGGCGCAAAAAAATTCATCATTAATTGCATTATCTAGTTCATTATTAAAAAATATGAATACAAAAGAAATTGAAGCTATTATAGGTCATGAAATTACACATATTGTTAATGGTGATATGGTAACAATGACTTTAATTCAAGGTACAGTAAACACATTTATTATTTTTATATCACGAATATTAACTAAAATAATTACCACATCTTTATCATATAATCAGAAAAATAATGAAGATAATCAAGTGCCAATTGACCAACATCCATATAATGTATTAATTTCAACAATATTAGAATCAACTCTTGGTATTTTAGCGAGTATTATTACTATGTGGTTTTCTCGACATCGAGAATATTATGCTGACGCTGGATCAGCAAAATTAGTTGGATCTAAAAACATGATTTCTGCATTAAAGAAATTAAAATATAGCATTTTTATGAAAGAGTCTGATATTATCAGAACATTATATATAAATGGAAATCTATTACATCCGTTATTTAATTTATTTTCTTCGCACCCTCCCTTAGAGATGCGTATTAATGCATTAAAAAAAAGTACATATATATAAAATATAAAATTATATTTTATCAAAAGGGAAAAAATTTCTCTTTTGGTAAATTACTAAATGAATATATATAAAAAAACTTTAATATTTTTGTAAAAATATAAAAATATATAATTAATTATAAAATTTAAATTTTTTTTATATTAATATCAAATATATAAAATAATATATATGAATTAATAAAATATATTATATAAATATATTTTTTTTTAATATCATAATTAAAAAATTTTTTTTTTACTATTATATAGCATACGTACAATATACTATAATTGTAATTTTTAAAATATATCATGAATTATTTATATATAAAGAATATTTTTTATAAAATTAATTATCTTAATAATATATAAAAAATACCATGAAACTTTATAAAATATTAAAAAATTTTTATTATTTTAATATATATAATATATATTATTAAATTTTATTTTATTAAATTTAATTTTTAATTTAACTAATATATAAAATATAACCCCTATTAATATATTCAATGTTATTGATTTATCTTTTATATATATTAGTAAATAAGATTAAATTATTAATAAAATATAGAAGGAATTTTTTAAAAAAAGATAATAAAAAAAAAATAAAATTCTTATTATCTCTTTTATGTTTATAAATTTATCTAAAAAATATAAATTTTTTATAAATAAAAAAAATTTTATAAATAATATTTAATAAATAGTAGTAAATTATTTATAAATATTTTAAATTTTATAATTTATATTAATATTTCAATAGTTTAATAAAAAATACTTCTAATATTAATTAGAATCTTTAACAACACTAGAACGAACTAAAAAAAATAAAAAAAAAATAAATTTTAACTATTCTTATATATTTTATTATTTTTTATTTTTATAAAAAATTAACTTTATATATTAATAATATTTATTTTATTAAATAAATGTAATCTAAAAAATATACATAAAAAAAAATAATTTTATATATTGGTAAATATTATATTTCAAATATATCTAATAATTTATTTTAAATAAAAAATTTTTATTATTAATATAATAATATCTAAACTTTATATATAGTAAATATTTTTATATTAATAAAAAACATATATTATATTATTTAAATATTATAAAATATATTTAAAAAATTTAAAAATTTATATATTTAAAACAGTCACTTTATGAAAAGGAGTATCTTAAAAAAATGAATTCAGATAAAACTATTTTAGCGATAGATACTTCGTTAAATGCATGTTCAGTAGCAGTTTCTTATGATAATAAAATATATACTTTATTTAAATTAACACCTAAAAAACATGAAAAATATATAATAAAGATGATTAATAACGTTTTAAAACTTGCTAAGATTCATTTAAAAAAAATTGATTTTATCGCATGTACAATAGGCCCAGGGAGTTTTACAGGAATACGTATTGGTATTAGTATTGCTCAAACATTATCAATGATTCATGAAATCCCTTTATTAAGTTTTTCTACTTTCCAAGTGTTATCTGAACAAAGTTGGATTAAATACCATGTATTTCGTACAATTATTGCTATCAAATTAAGTAAAAATAGTTTTTTATGGGGTAAATATTGCCGAAATAAACATGGTTTATGGATAGGTGCTCATACAGAAAAATATTTTAATAATATAAAAAAAATTCCCCAATTAATAAAAAACTGTAAAGGAATATGGGCAGCTATTGGTACAATATGGAAACATTATATTTTTCAGAAAAAATCTATGAAATTATTAAATACTAATATAACTACACCACAAGCTAAATATATTATCTTTTGCGCACGTTCATATTTAAAAAATATATATATCATAAAATTACATGTATATATCCTAAGTATTTACCTAATATTTAGATCTCCATTTTTTATTTATAAAATTTTATCTTTTATTATATTTTAAAAATATAAAAATTTTCATGATTTGTTATATTGCTTATTCAGGGATTTTAATGTTCAGTTCTAAAATTGAAATGTTTATACCTTTTTGTTCTAATTGAATAGTTATCATTTCAGGAGTAATTTTAATATATTTGGAAATCACAATTAATAGTTCATTTTTTAATTGAGGAAAATAATTAGGTTCATTAAAATTTTTATTTTGTTTTGCAATAATAATTTGTAATCGCTCTTTTGCAATATTAGCTGTATTTTTTTTCCGCAATAAAAAAAAATCTAATAAAGCCATAATCTATCTCCCCAATAACCATTGTAGAAAAGTTCTTTTGTTATCATGTATGAATCGAAAAGGTAATTTTTTACCTAATAAACGACTAACTGTATCAGTATATGCTTGACCCGCATAAGAATTCTTCTCTAAAATTACTGAATTTCCTTGATTAGAAGATCTTAAAACTGACGTGTCTTCTGGGATTACTCCAATTAATGGAATACGTAAAATATCTAAAACATCATTTATACTTAACATATCTCCGTTTTTTACCTTGTTTAGATCATATCTTGTTAATAATAAATGTTCTTTTATTGGACTGTCATTAGTTTCAGATCGTCTAGATTTAGAGGAAATAATACCTAATATACGATCCGAATCTCGTACAGATGATATCTCAGGATTGGTAATTATTATAGCTTCATCTGCAAAATAAAAAGCTAATATAGCTCCATGTTCGATACCTGCTGGAGAGTCACAAATAATAAAGTCGAATTGCATTTGATGTAATAATTGAAAAATTTTTTCTACTCCAACTTTGGTTAATGCATCTTTGTCTCTTGTTTGAGAAGCAGGTAAAATAAATAAATTAGGTGTATAACGATCTCGTATTAACGCTTGATAAATCGTGGCTTCTTTTTTAATTACATTAATAATATCATATACTACTCTACGTTCACATCCCATAATTAGATCTAAGTTTCTTAATCCTATGTCAAAATCTATGACTATTGTCTTTTTTCCTTGCAAAGCTAACCCGGTCGCAATAGCAGCACTTGATGTTGTTTTACCTACACCGCCTTTTCCTGAAGTAACTACGATAATGCAAGACATATTTATTTGTTTCCTTTAAAAAATATCAATCTAATTCAATTTTTTAATAATAATTAATCCATTTTTTAAACTTATTTTAGTTATTTTTCCAATATATTTTAATGGAATTTGCTCAATAATCCAATATTCTCCTGCAATTGATATTAATTCAGCAAATAATTGTGTACAAAATATTTTTTTCGTTGTATCACCATTAGCTCCTGCTAAAACTCTACCTCGCATAGACCCATAAATATGTATATGACCGTCAGAAATTAATTCAGCTCCCGTGCTAACATTATTTGTAACAATTAAATCACTATTCGGTACATATATTTTTTGTCCAGAACGCACCGGATAATTAATAATATGTGCATTACTCGAGTTTAATACTGGTTTTTTTACAATATCTTTACTTATTTTATTCATTTTATTAATAATATTAAAATAATTTTTTTTATGACCTGAAAAAATTGGTAATCCTGAAAGTAATATTAAATCTCTTAATTTATTATTAATACATCCATTTACACCAGAAATAAATAATCCAGTTGATGATATTGCGATTTTCATATTGATCCAGTCTACATTTTGTGATAAACCCTCAACATTTAATATAACAGGCATATTTTTACAAAAATTAGGTGATTTTTTAAGTTGATTAAATATAGCTCGTTTTGTACGTTTAATGTTAATATCATATAAATATAATACTGGGATAAAAAAATTACTACTTTTTAAAATAATTGATATTTTTTTCATGAATTTTTATTTCAGAATTATTAATATATATAGATATTAATAAAATATAGTTTAATTTAATATAGAAACTATTTTTTATTTTTAATAAAAATGTAATTATACAGCATTTGTTTTTATGTTTATAAAAAATTTTTATTAATATATCTTTACTAAAGATTATATTATAATATTTAAATATTAAAATAATTTTATTTTTAAGTTTAAAAATATGAAAAATTCCTATGAATATAGAAAATATTTATCTAAAGAAAGTCAGATTTTGTTAAGAAATTTTAAAATAATTAAAAATAACTCAGTTATATTTTCTGGAATTATCCCAGATCAATTAAATTATACTGTATATTGTAAAAAATTTATTATTTATTCTCAAAAATATAATATATATAATATCTTAAAAAAAATATACATCAATATATTATATTTAATAGAAATATTCAAAAAAAAAACATTTTTTAAATATAATTGTTTAGTTTATTTCTGGCCAAAGGATAATAAAGAAGCAGAATTTCAATTAACTTATTTACTATCAAAATTAAAAAAAAATTGTAATGTTTACATCATTGGAAAAAAAAGAAGTGGTATTAATAGAATAAAAAAACTGATGGAGCATTTGATAATATTTATCAAAATAGATTTTGCAAGGAATTGTATTATTTATCATGGAATTTTAAAGAAAGAAATAAAAATTTATATTAAAAAATTTTTAAAAGAATATGTATGGAATGGATTAATAATTTATAATTTACCAGGAGTTTTTGGTTATAAAGGAATAGATCAAGGGAGTTTATTATTAATATCTACATTTAATAAATTTATACACGGAAAGATACTAGATCTTTGTTCAGGATCCGGAATATTAAGCGTAGCATTATCACATTTTTCAAGCAATATTCAATTAACTTTAATTGATATATATGATTCAGCTCTTTGGTGTAGTAAAAAACACTTAATAAAAAACAACATTTTAGGTAATGTATACGAAAGTGATTTATATTCTAATGTCCTAGAAAAGTTTGATTATATAATATCTAATCCTCCTCTACATGAAGACTTAAAATTAACCACTAAAATTATTTATAATATAATTAAAAAATCTAAAAAGTTCTTAAAAATTAACGGAAAACTTAGAATTGTAACTAATTCTATGTATTGCTATAAATATATATTTAAAAAATATTTTAAAAATTATTGTATTATTTTAAAAACAAAAAATATAAGATTTATCAAGGTATTTATTTAAATAAATAATAAAAATTATACCCGGAGCGGGACTTGAACCCGCAAAGCTAAAAAAGCCGAGGGATTTTAAGTCCCTTGTGTCTACCAATTTCACCATCCGGGCAACATATTATTTAAAAATAATTTTATATTATAGGCGCGTCCCGGAATTGAACCGAGTTATACGGATTTGCAATCCGCTGCATCACCAATCTGCCAACGCGCCTCTTAATATTTTTATACCATTAAAAATTTTTTTCGGAGGAAGAGGGATTCGAACTCTCGGACGATTTCTCATCGGCGGTTTTCAAGACCGCTGCCTTAAACCACTCGGCCATTCCTCCTAATATATGAATAAATCTATTATATAAAATATTTTTTTAAAAGTAAAGAGCTTAAAAATATTTTTAAACAAAATAATAGTTACTAAAAAACTAAGTGTTAGTTTTTTAATATTTTTAAATAATCATATCTTAATTTTTAAAGTAAATTTATAAAATATTATATAAATTAAATAATAAATGATATTTTTATATTTGTTATTATTATTAAAATACGATATCTTTTTTAAATAATCCTAATAACGAAATATAGAATATGAATCTATAAATTATAATCAATTGTTTTATATATATAAATATGATTTAAGATATTGTTATTTCAATAATTTATTACTTATTTATTAACTATATCACTCTATATAAAAAAAACTCAATTAAATACATTCTTAAAATTTCTTGTTAATATAATTTTATATTTTTATTGTTATATATATATTATAAAAATCAAAATTTACCTAATTATCCCCAAATCTCCATGATATATTAAAATTTAAACCTTCTAACATTGAATATGTATTTAAATTAAATAAATTAAAAATACTTTTTTTGACTTGATAACCAAAATCTATGAAAACTTTGTTATTTAAAAAACATTGTATACCTGAAGAAAAGAAAGGAGCTACAACTCTATTTTCATTTTCTAAAATTCTAACATTTGACGAAAGTTTTTCTATTTTTTTATTTGTAATTATTGCGCCTAATTTAGTATATAATGATAATTTTTTAGTTACTGGGAGAATAAATTTTGTTGTATATGCTATATCAGCAAAAAGAATTTTTGGTTTAGTAAATTTTAATGTGTCAGGGACTTGTCCAGCGATACGTGATAAAACTTCTAAATTAATATATGGATTAATTTTATATCCGAAAAACATACTAGAATTTATTTGTATCATACTCTGCACTATATCACGATAAGCATTTTGATAAATATTTTGGTATTTATAAAAAAGGTCTTTAAAATCCATTGTTCCTGAAGTAATACCTACATACCATTTGTGCTTATCAAATATTGATGCATGAGTGTTAGTATTAATTAAACTAGAAAATAACATAGCAAATGCAAATACTAATTTAACCATATTTACGCTCCAAAATTTTCAAATTAATAATTAGCAAAAAATTATTATAAGATATATTAATATGTATACCGTTTATATTTATCTTTTTCTTAAATATTAAAATCATAAATAATACTTTTTATTTTTTAATCTTCATTCTATATAAAGTTTTACCCAGTCATCTAATCAATTAATATTGAATACATTATTGAGATCAATTATATTACATTAATCATTATTTTTTTATTAAAAATTTAAAATATATATATTAAATAATGATAAGTATAATGTAATAATATCATATTAAATTTCCATAAATTTTTAATCATATACTATATAATGAAATTGTTTTAAATTCATACCAAAACACCACAATGCTATCAGATATATACTGCTACTTATAAAACATACTAAAAAAATACGGGAAATACGAACCACTATATTACCAATACTCCATGAAGGTATAAAATATAACATAAACCATAAAAATAATGACATTATTATTGTTGAACAAAAAATTCTTGTTAAAAAAAGAAACCATCCTGGTTGTAAATGAAATTTTTTTGTTTTATATAAAGCAACAAATAATAATAATGCATTAATCCATGCAGATATACTAATAGACAATGCTAAACCAGATTGTTTTAAAAAAAACACAAATATAATATTCATTATTTGGGTTATAAACAATGTAATAAAAGAAATTTTCATTGGTGTTATAACATCTTTAATTGAATAAAATGCTGTTGATAATACTTTAATAGACATTAACGCAGTAATTCCTAATGTATAACACAATAATATTTTTTGAGTCATAACTGTATCAAAATCAATAAAATGTCCATATTCAAATAAAGCAATTATAAAAGGTTTGGATAAAATTGCTAAAAGTGCTGTGCTAGGAAAAGCAAGAGCAACAGCAATTCTTAATCCCCAATCTAATAATCGAGAATAATCTTTATTAGCTTTTAAAGTATGATATTTTATTAATTTTGGAAAAATTAATGTACTAACTGAAACCCCTAAAACACCTATAGGAAATTCCATTAATCTATCAGCATAATATAACCACGATATTGAACCAGAATTAAACAAAGATGCAATAATACTATTAATTACTATTGAAATTTGTCCCGCTGAAACACCTAAAATAGCTGGTGCAATTTTTTTTAATACTTTCTGTAATCCAGTATTATAAAAATTTAATTTAGGTAACACTAACATTTTCTTAATACTTAACATAGGAAGCTGATAAACAATTTGTAATATTCCTCCTATAATCACGCCCCATCCTAAAGATAAAATTTGCGGGCTAAAATAGGAATTTTTTACAAAAGTACTTAATATTGTAAAAAATATCACGCTAAAATTAAGTAATATTGGAGAAAATGAAGGAATTAAAAAACTATTATATGTATATAAAATAGATGAAATGAAAGATGATATAGAAACAAAAAAGATATAAGGAAAAATAATTTTAAATAATTTAATACCTAAAGTTAGTTTACATATTTCACTAGAAAAACCTGGTGATGTTATTAATACAATAGCAGAAGGAAATAACATACCTATTATAATTAATAATGCTAACGCTAATATTAATACTCCGAATACATTAGAAATAAATTCTTTTATTACTGTTTTTTTATGATGCGTTTTATATTCAGATAAAACTGGTATAAATGCTTGAGAAAAAGCTCCATCTGCAAAGATTCTACGAAGTAAATTTGGTATTTTAAATATTGAAAAAAATACATCTGTTTCAAAAGATGCACCAAATGTATAAGCAATTAAAAAATCTCGAACAAAACCTAAAATACGACAACCGGAAGTAACGACACTCATTGATACTAAAGATTTCAAAAGATTCATTGTCTATAACCTTGGTCAATTTTACTTTCGATAATAATTTACTATTGGTTATCAATTATTTAAAAGACGATATTTTTTATAATATTTATTAGTTTATATTATATAATATATAAATTAAGTAATGTTTTTGATTATCATTTTATGAACTTTAAATATTATTTCGTTATACCTAAATTAAACAATTATTTTTTTTAATAAAAATTAAATATACTTATATTATATAATGAATTTTCTATTTCTGATATAATATATACATAATAAAAATATTAAAATAATATTTTAAAACTATTTAAATAAAATAAAAAAATAAATTTTAATATATCCCATATTTATGATGATTTTATCACAATAAATATTAATTTTATCAAAATAAAATAATATTTAATATATATAATTTCTTTAATATTGTAAGTTTATTATTGCATATATTCTATTTTTTTAAAAAATAGCGTAAAAATTTTTATTTTAATTAAAATTAATTAAAAATTTAATATACCAATATATTCTTATTATATTCATTAAAATTTAAATTGCATATTAGTCGATTTTCTTAGTATAATATGATATCTTATATATTTATAATTTTATCTATATAATAAACCAAAAACCATCTGAATTAAAATTATTAATTTTTTAAAAATTATTTTATATAATTCAATATAAATTTTATATTATATACTTATAGAAATATATTAAGTAAGATTAAAAAAACAAAAATAAAAAAATTTTAATAAACGTTATAATCTAATACTAGTATATGAAAAAAATTAAAAAATACAAAAAATATTTTTTTAAATATGAATGAAAATAATTTACAATTACATTTATATACAATAATATAAAAAATATTTCAGAGGCTCTATGTTTTATAAATTATGGAAAATGTTTGAATTAGATAAAATCGCAATTGATCTACTTCTTTACCAACAAAGTCTTATCGTTTCTAATATTGTTAATGTAAACACTAAAAATTATCAAGCTAAAGATATTAATTTTAAAAAAGCATTTATAGAAGCAGTACGACAAAGACAAAAAAATATAGAAAAAACAGATTTTTTAATAGACTACTCAAAGATAAAATTAATACAAAGAAAAATAATTTTTACTAAAAAAAATGCTGCAGTATCAAAAGATATCAATAATTTAGATTTAGAAAAATTAGCATTTTTAAAAAATTCGATTCTATATCAAAAATGTCTTGCTTCAATTAAACAAAAAGAAAAAATATTTTTAGATATTATTGGGTTATAATAAATATGATGAAATTATTCAGTACATATGATATAGCGGCTTCATCTCTTATTGCTCACGGAATTAATAATGAAATTATTGCAAATAATATAGCAAATTCAGAAAGTTTTATAAAAGACAAAAAAGGAATCAGACATCCGTATACCGCTAAAATATCAGTGTTTAAATTTTTACCTTTGAAAAAAAATGAAAAAAATATCGGAGGGGTATATATTTCTAAAATAATAGAAAATAAAACACCGTATAATGTAATATATCAACCAAATCATATTTTTGCAAACAAAAAAGGGTTTGTTGAATCTTCTAATGTAAATATTTTAAATGAAACTATAGCTAATATGGATTCAACACAAAACTATAGAACCAGCTTAGATATATTAAATACTATTAAAATTCTTATTTTAAAAACATTATCATTATATGAAATATAAATAAATTATATTTAACTGTTCAGACTACTAAAATATAGTTATATTTTAAATTAAAAAATTTTTCTTAACACAATAACATTTTAAAAAAATTTTAATCTATTTAAATTTAGCTAAAATATAACTAAATTATCGTAATTATTAAAATTTAATATATTGATTTTTATTTTTTTATGTAATAAATTACCATCATTAAATTTCTAAAATAACCTGATTATTAAGGAATAATAAATAATGAATAAAATTATTAATTCAATGTTAAAATCTATAAATCATAATTTAACTGAGCAAAAAATGTTATTAAATAATATTGCAAATTCTTCAACCCCAAATTTTAAATCCAATTTATTTTATGATAAAACACCCAACCCATCGATTGATAATCCAACTACTAATGAACGCTATAATGATCCTGATAAACAAGAAGAATTAGTTAATGAAGACATTGAATTATTATTTGATACCATGATGCATAAAAATAATTTTTTCTCAGCAATAGATGAAAAAGGAAAAGAAGTTTTTATTAAAACTAATTTAAATGAACCGATTAAATTAAATCAAAAAAGAGAATTGGTTATCGATAAATTCCGTCTTTTAGATACTGATAATAATATAATTATTATTAAAAATGGATATAATGCTGTTATTCAACCGGATTATACTATTATTGTATCAAAAGATAATGATGAATCTAAAAAGAGTATTCTTTTAAGTAAAGTAAAGTCTATTTACTTAGAAGATACTGACGTTGTGCAAAGAAAAAATAGTAAATTTTGTGATTTAAACCAATCAGGATTAGAAAAATATAAAGAAAACGAATCTGAAATTTTAATTGGTAATATGCCTTATCATGTAAACAATGAAAGTGATGTTAATTTAACAGAAAATCTAATTAAAACATTAAGTGACGTTCGCCATATTAAGGCAAGTATAAAAGTTGTATCACGTGCAAATAAAAATGAAGAAAGAGCTAATGTATTATTAAATGGCGGAATGTAAAATTTATTATTATATAGAGGAGAGTATTGAATGATGATTTCTTCGCTTTGGATAGCTAAAACAGGTTTAGATGCTCAATTAACTAATTTAAATATTATTGCAAATAATTTAGCAAATGTAAATACTAATGGATTTAAAAAATCACGAGCAATATTTAAAGATTTAATTTATCAAAATGATTATGCAATTCAAAAAAATAATCAACAAATAAATAATAAACAACAACCCCATATACAATTAGGAACAGGGGTAAAAACAATTGCTACCGAACGGATTAATACTCCCGGAAATCTATCGCATACAGGATCATGGAATGATCTTGCAATTCATGGTCCGGGATTTTTTCAAATCCAATTAGAAAATGGAGATATTGCATTTACAAAAGATGGAGCATTTCAGTTAAATAATATGCGTGAAATTGTTACAAATAATGGGTTACCCCTTTTTCCTTCTATTATTATCCCTAAAAATAGCGGGAAAATAAATATAGCTAAGGACGGTGTTGTATCTATATCCTCTAATGATCATTCTCCAGATACAGAAATCGGAAAAATTCAATTAGCAAAATTTAATAATTCTAATGGATTAGAAAGTATTGGAAATAATTTATATCGCTCTACAAAAAATTCTGGAACACCAATTCTTAATGCATTAGACATATATGATAATAATGAATCAATTATGCAAGGTTATTTAGAGAAATCTAATGTCAATATTACTGAAGAATTAGTAAATATGATTCAAGCGCAACGAGCTTATGAAATTAATAGTAAAGTATTGACAGTAATAGAACAAATGTTTCAAAAATTATCTCAATTATAAAAAATTAGAAAACTTAGGAGGCATCGTAGTTTCAATGAAGTTATTCCAATTTAATTATAAAAAAATTTTTATATATTTTATATTAATATTTTGTATAATTTGTTTTATTACGTATTATAAAAAAACAAAAACAAAAATCACCTTTATACGAACAATCTATAACAAACCAGGTATATTAAAAAAAAAACTACGAGAATATCCATCTTGGTTTTCAGAAAGTAAAAAATATAAAATTGGTGATTTAATTACTATTACCTTGAAAGAAAACATACAAGCATCAAATAGCTCATTAAATCATTATAATCAAGAAAAAGAAAACAATACCGGGATAATATCACTACTAAAAAATAGTATTGATGCTTTATTACCATTTCAAAAAAAAAATACAGATTTTCAAAAAACAAATATAAGCGATTCGCAATCTTTTATTAATAAAGATAGCGCATTTGCTAAAAATGTTATTACAGGAACTATTACAGGCATTATTCAACGAATTTTACCTAACGGTTATTTAGAAATTTTAGGAAAGAAAAGTATTATGATTAATAGTAGTATTGAAGATATTTATTGCTCTGGAATTATTAATCCTGAAAATATTGATAAAAATAATCTTATTTCTTCAACGCATATTGCTAACTGTAAAATTCATTACAAATATCATCATCCAAATATTTATAAAATTAAAAACTTGAAATTTTAAAAATTTTTTAAAATCATTAATTGAACTTTCAATAAAAGTATTTTATACAGTAATAAAAAAATCTTCGTTATAAAAGGTTTATATGAATAATTTTCTAAAATATAAATATATTATTTTAATTTTTTTTTCTATATCTATGGTGCATCCAGTAGTTTTAGCAGAAAAAATAAGAAATTTAATAAATATATCAAATACCAATCAAACCCAACTATTAGGGTATGGTTTAGTAATTGGATTAAACGGAACCGGAGATCAAATAACACCGCTTTCATTTGCAAAAAAATTATTAATAAATATTTTTTTAAAATTTGGAATTAATATCGATAATAATTATAATACACAAACGAGAAATATAGCTGCTGTAATTGTTACAGCGATTACTCCGCCATTTAATTATATTGGTCAAAAAATCAACGTATCTGTTTCATCTGTTGGAAACGCAACTAATTTACACGGAGGTTTATTATTACTTACTCCTTTATATGGGTTAGATAAAAAAAAATATGCAGTAGCATATGGAAAAGTTTCATGTATCTCTAATCAATTACATACTACAAATCTATATAATACAAATTATTATACAAATGTAGAAATTAAAAATGGCGCTGTTTTAGAAAAAAAAATTTTGTCACATGATAAAAAAAATCAAAATATTTTTTTATATATACAAAAAAAAGATAGTGCATTAACTCAAGAAATATATCGATTAATAAATAATTATTATCCAAATCATAGTAAAATTATTGATATATATACCATACAAATTACTCTTCCAGAAAATAAATTGTTACAACTTAAAATATTATCACATATTGAAAATATGGACGTAGATATTTTAAAATTGCATTAATTTTGCTAATTAAACTCTCTTAATTTCTGTATTTTTTATAGAATTTTATTAAAATAAATATTAGGATAAGGATTATAAAATGAATGTAAAAATAAAAAAATTAACTTATTGTAATGAATATAGCCCTATTTTTAAAAAAAAAACCATACTTTAAAAAAAAATTCTAATTTAGAATATATTAATAAAATTACTTGTAAAGAAAAAGAAATATTTATAAATATAATTTTTAAAATTATTAAAAATAATATGGATATCAATGTAAATTCAACAACAAATAGTACAGAAGAAACTAAATTATATACCGACTTTTATAGTGAAATTCTTATTAAGCAATATAATTTATTAAAAATATACCCTGTAATATGGTTTAAAAAAATATTTAAAAAAATAAAGAATTAATTTAAATTAACAGATCAAAATAATAATAATAATAAACAAAGAAATTATAGAAATTACCAAAATATAATATTAAAAAAATTCTTAAAATTAATACTTATTAATATATATTTTTACAATATTAACTAAACAATATAATTTAACATAATTAAATAACAATTTCTAATCTTATATAAAATTAAAAATGAATAGAAAAATTGTTCCAAAATATAAAATTATTGTAAAAAAAAACGTATGTTTTCAAAGAATAGATAATTTTTTGTTTAAAACATTTAAAAAACTACCAAAAAGCATGATATATCGTTGTTTAAGGATAGGAAAAATAAGACTAAACCATAAAAAAATAAAACCGACTTATAAACTTAAGAAAAATGATATTATTACTGTATTTGCTATTAACGTTGCTTTAATTAAAAAAAAGATACTTAAATTAAAACAATCAACTATTAATTTTTTTTTAAAACATATTATATATGAAGATGATCACTTATTAATTATTAATAAACCAACCGGCATTTCAGTTCATAGTGGAAGCGGAATTAACTTTGGAATTATAGAAATATTTCGAGAAATACGTCCAGATATTTTTTTTTTAGAACTAGTACATCGTCTAGATAAAGATACGTCCGGAGTGTTAATGTTAGCAAAAAAAAAATCAATATTAAAAAAACTACATCAACAATTACGCGATAAAGAAATTTATAAAGAATACAAAGCTATAGTATATGGACATTGGCCAAAAAATAATATAGTGGATTTACCATTATTAAGAATTAAAAATTTAAATAATAAAAATAAAGTTTGTATACATAATAATGGAAAATCTTCACAAACAAATTTTATAGTACAAAAATATTATCCAAATACTACTTTATTATCAGTTATACCTATTACTGGTCGAACACATCAAATTCGTGTTCATGCTTCTTATTCTGGACATCCAATTTTATTTGATAATAGATATGGTACAAAAGAAATAAAGAAAACAGAAAAAATTTATAAAAAAAATAATATGAGATTATTGTTACATGCTCAAACTGTAATTTTTATACACCCAAAAAATCAAAAAAAGATTTGTATATACGCGCCTTTATGTAAAAATTTTAAAAAATATGTACATTTTTTTTCAAAAAATATACATAATTAAAATACTTCTAAGTTATCTTTTTTAAAAGATAAAAAATAAATAAAAAAATAAAAAAATTATTTTTTAAATTTAAATATAATAGGAAAATATTATGGCAGTTCAAAAAAGCAAACCAAGTAGATCAAAAAGGGGAATGAGACGCTCCCATGATCATATAAATCTCAAAGAATTATCAAAAGATAAAATATCTGGAGAATTACATATCCGTCATCACATTACTAAAAAGGGATTTTATAAAGGAAAAAACAAGAAAACTTTATAAAAAAATGAAATTATTTATTGATTTATACATTTATATTTATCTTTAAAAGTCAATATAATAATTAATAATATATTTAATGATAAAAGATATTTTTATAAACAAGCAAATACTATTAAAATACATTTTTATTATATATTAACATATAAAAATCTTTCGAAAAAATAAAAAATATGAAAAAATTTGCAATGATTTTTTCAGGACAGGGGTTGTATAATTTACATATATTACAATTATTAATGAAAAAATATTCTTTAATTAAACAAACATTTTATGAAGCATCTGAATTTTTAAAATATGACATACTTAAAAAAATCTTTAATGTTAATTATCCAAATCAAAAATATCAACTTGACTTTCAATATCTTTTATTAATATCTTCTGTAGCATTATTTCGTTTATGGTTACAAGAATCATTATATATTTATCCTGATATCATAGCTGGACATAGTTTAGGCCAATATTCCGCTTTAATATGTAACAACTCTATAAAATTTATAGATGGATTAAAAATCCTAAAAATACGTAATCAAATTATACAATCAAATATAAAAAATATATCTTTTTTAACATATGCGATAATTGGATTAAAATTAGAAACAATAAAAAAAATTTGTTTATATGTATCTAAAAATCAATCAAAAGTATTTGTTTCATGTATTAATTCAGATATACAAATAGTGATTACCGGACATGATCAAGCTGTATTAAAAGCAAGAACTCTATGTAAAAAGTATGGAGCAATATATACGATAAAGCTACCTATCTATATTAGTATGCACTGTAATTTAATGCGAAAAATATCAAAAATTTTTTCGTATAATTTAAATGACATAAAAATTTCATTAGGTAAATGTTCTATAATTGAAAATGTTAATGCATCATTTTTATTATCTCGACGAGATATATATTCAGCAATTATTAAACAATTCTATCGACCAGTAAAATGGAATAAAATAATTAAAAAAATTAAATCAAATAATATTCAATATTGTATAGAAATAAACTTAAAAAATTCATTAAGAAATATATGTATCTTATCTAAAAATATAAAAATATTATCTATAAACTCACCGAATTCTCTTATATCTACTATAGATATTATTAAAAAATGAATAAAAAAAATAACATTGCATTAGTAACAGGAGCTAGTCGAGGAATAGGAAAAAATATCGCACTTGCATTAATAAAATTAGGAATATATGTAATTGGAACAGCAAAAACTAAAGATGGTACCAACAAAATAAATAAAATGTTTGATGAAAAAAAAGGTATAGGCATTAAAATTGATTTTTTAAATATAAAAAAATACAAAGAAAAAATTAAAAAAATTATTGCTAAAATAGGTATAATTGATATTTTAATTCATAATGCAGGAATTATACATGATAATTTATTAATTAAAATGAATATAAAAGAATGGAATGACGTCATTAATGTCAATTTATCTTCAATATTTTATCTTTCTAAAATTATTGTACCTAATATGTTAAAAAAAAAATTCGGACGTATTATAATAATTAATTCAGTAACTGGATATTTAGGGCAAATTGGACAAACAAATTATGCCGCTTCTAAATCAGGATTAATCGGATTTATGAGGTCTCTTGCATTAGAGATAGCTTCTCGTAATATTACAGTTAATTTAATAGCTCCTGGATATATTATAACAGATATGACAAAAAAAATTTTATTATCTAAAAAAAGGAAAATAATGAAAAGAATTCCAACTAAAAATTTTGGTACGCCTTCTGATATTACTCATGCAGTATTGTTTTTAATATCTATTAAGTCATCCTATATAACCGGACAAACAATTCATGTAAATGGCGGTATGTATATGCCTTAATAATTGCGCTTCTATTAATTTACAATAAAATAATATTTTTTATAAAATAAAGTTTATTAAAATTGAGATATCAATATGAAAAATATTCAAAATAAAATTATTAGTATTATTGCAAAACAATTTCAAAAAAAAGAAAAAGAAATCTCCTTAAAAGATAGTTTTTTAAATAATTTTAAAGCAGATTCATTAGATTTTGTAGAGTTAATAATGTTAATAGAAGACGAGTTTAAAATAGAAGTAATTGATATAGATTTTAATAATATTAAAACAGTAGAACAATTTATTAATATTATTACTAAACTGATTAAATAAAACTATTATTAATTAATATCTTACGATATTTTATGATACTTAATTAATTTATATTAATTAATCGAAAATATAAATATAATAAATAACATTAATATTTTTAATGTTATTTTTTCTTTAAATAGTATATATATTATATAGTGTATAAATAAAATAATGAAGAATTATCCATGGTTATTTTCTCAATATAAAAGTATATTAAAAAAATACATAAAAAATAAACTACATCCAATTATCTTAATAAATTCTCGTAAAGGTTTAGGAATATTTCAATTAATTAAAAATATTAGTCAATGGTTTTTATGTTTAAATAAAAAAAACTTTGTATACTGTAATATGTGTACATCATGTACATTAATTAAGAAAAAAAATCATCCTGACTTATATGATAAAAATCATTATAAAATAAAAAATAAAACGATAGGAATTGATTATATTCGTTATATTATAAAAAATATTTATAAAACCTCACAACAAGGAGGAGTAAAAATTGTAGTAATTAAAAATCTTCAAAATATTACAAAAGAAGCAAACAATGCTTTATTAAAAACTTTAGAGGAACCCCCAAAAGATACTTTTTTTTTGTCCACTAATAATTTAAAAAAAATTAATAATACTACTATAAGTAGATCGACTATTTATTATATTAATATTTATAATAAAACTAATATCATTTTATCATGGCTACAAAAAAATAAAAAAATTTTTATGAATGATTTAAAAACTGCCCTTTTTATTAATAATTTTTCCCCAATAAGAGCTAATAATTTTTTAAATAGCTCTCAGATAATTCAAAGAAAAAATTTAATGAATATTATATATACATTTATCATGTATAATAATAATATTGATTTGTTATTTTCATTATTGTACTATAACAATACACATCTTTTTATTACTTGGATATGCTATCTTCTTTTAGATGTAATAAAATTTAGTATTTTTAAAGAAAAAGATATTTTATATAATCTTGATCAGTATCATTTGATTAAAAAATTATCTAAAAAAAGTAGCGTACAATACTCATATAAAATTTTAATTTCTTGGATTAAATGTCAATATATATTGAAAACTATCCCATACATTGATAAAAAATTAATTTTAATTGAACAAACTTTATTTTGGAATAATTTATTGAAAAGCAAAAAATAAATTATCTATGGAAAAAAATGTTCTTAATTGATACTCATTGTCATATCCATACATTAAATTATAAAAAATTACATAAAAATATAAAATCTGTATTAAATAACGCATTTAATAAAAATGTAAAAATGTTTTTAGCAGTATCCACATCTGTTCAAGATTTTAAGAATCTTAAATATTTTACTAAAGGACAAAAAAATATTTTTTTATCCTGTGGATTACACCCTATTTATAAACATAAAAAATCAGATATTCTAGATCTAGAAAATCTATCACGTCAACATATAGTTATTGCTATCGGTGAAACAGGATTAGATTTTTATCGATCTTTGCAAAAAAAAAGAGAACAAATAAAATTATTTGAAAAACACATTTATATATCAAAAAAATTAAAGAAACCAATTATTATACATAGCCGTTGTGCGAAAAAAGAAACTATATCAGCTTTATATTCATGCCATATTAAAGAAACTTCTGGTATCTTACATTCATTTAATGAAGATATTGATATGGCAAGAAAAATCCTAGATTTAGGATTCTATATATCTTTTTCTGGTATTATAACTTTTAAAAATGCAGATTATTTACGAAAAGTACTTAATTTTATTCCTATTAACCGTCTTTTAATAGAAACTGATTCTCCATATTTATCCCCAGAGCCTGTACGTAATCAAGAAAACCAACCCTCTTATCTATTTTATATTGCAAAATATATTTCTAATTATATAAAAATGGATTTTTTAATTTTATTTCTATTTTACAAAAAAATTTTTTTACATTATTTAAATTAAATAATGATTCTAAAAAAGATTATTTTAAAAAAAATTATGGAAATTCCTTTTAAATATGAATAATCACAATAATATTTTTCAAAAAATTATTACTAAAAAAATAAAGGTACCTTTTATATATCAAGATCAATATGTTACTGCTTTTAACGATCTATTTCCAAAAGCTCCCATACATATCTTAGTGGTATCAAATACCTTAATTCCGTCTATTGATAATATTAATAAAAAAAATAAAGAAATATTAATGCATATGTATTATGCCGCTACAAAAATTGCGAGAATTACTAAAATTAATAAAAGTGGATATAGGTTAATAATGAACTGTAATAAACATGCTGGACAAGAAATTCAACATATACATCTCCATATACTTGGAGGAAAAAATTTAGGTCCAATAGTATCAAACATATAGCAACCCCATATATTATTAAAAAATGTAATACTATTAGAAAAAAATAAACTTTATTAAACAAAAAATAATTTTTTAAAAAAAATTTTAAAAAAATTAATTTTAATTTATATATAGAAAATTTATTTTAATTTTTATTAATATGTTACAAATAATGTTTGTATCTATTTTATCTTTAAAAAAGATATTATTAATAAAATATTAAATATATAAAAAAATTCTATTTTTTTTAAAAATATAAAAAACAATAAAGATATATATTCTAATTTATAGAAATTATATTTTTTATAAAAATATAAAATATTATTACAATTAATATTTTATTAAAAATTTTTTTATACCACTATAAAATACAGTCAATTATGCTATATTTTTATAATATTAAGTAAAGAGACATACCATTTTAAAAAAAATTTAATTATGTAATGAATTAAAATAATTAAAAATATATATTTTTTGATATTAATATGTTATAAACCGTAATATTTTTAAAATATTGCGGTATTTTTTTTAAAAATCAGCGTGTTTTACTGTTCTTGGAAAAGGAATTGCCTCGCGAATATTTTTAAGTCCAGTAATATACATAATTAATCGTTCAAACCCTAAACCAAAACCTGCATGAGGAACTGTACCATATTTTCTTAAATCTTGATACCATATATAATCTTTTTCATTTAATCCTAATTCATGTATACGTTGAGTTAATACACATAATCGCTCTTCTCGTTCTGAACCGCCGATAATTTCACCAACATTAGGTAATAATACATCAATAGCAGAGACCGTTTGATTATCCGAATTTATACGCATATAAAAAGCTTTTAAAGATTTTGGATAATTTTGTATAATAATAGGTGCTTTAAAATATTTTTCAACTAAATATCTTTCTTGTTGAATAGATAAATCATTTCCCCATGATATATTTTCTTTTATTTCATATGATTTTTTTAATAAAACATTTATAACATCTGTATAATTAATACGTACAAACGGGATAGAAAGAAAAGAATTTAAACGACAAAATATATTTGAATCAATATTTTTTTGTAAAAATACTAAATCTGCACCACACTTATTTAATACTTTATCTACAGTATATTTTAATAATGTCTCAGATAATTTAGAAATATTATCAAGATTAGAAAAAGCCGTTTCAACTTCTAACATCCAAAATTCGGATAAATGTCTTTTAGTATTTGAATTTTCTGCGCGAAAAGTAGGTCCAAAAGAATAAACATTCGACAAAGAACATGCGTATGCTTCTAAAGTTAATTGTCCAGATACAGTTAAAAAAACATTTTTATTAAAAAATTTTTTTTCTTTAATATTATTTGAATCTAACATAGATACTTTAAACATCGATCCTGCGCCTTCAGTATTTATACTAGTAATAATAGGCGTAGAAATCCAAAAATAATTTTTTTTATATAAAAAATTATGTAATGAATGATATATAACATTTCTAATTCTTGTAATGGATCCAAATAAATTTGTTCTAGAACGTAAATGACAAAAATTTCTGATATATTCTACTGTATGTTTTTTTGCAGACATAGGATACAATGCAGGATTTTCGATCCATCCTAATATAGTAATATTTTTAGCAAGAATTTCATATTTCTGCAGTTTTCCATGTGAATATTGTAATTTACCCTCTATTTGAACAGAACATCCGATAGTTAATTTTAAAATTTCAGTATTGTAATTATTTAATGAATTTTTTACAACTACCTGGATAATGTTAATAGTAGACCCATCATAAATACTTAAAAATGATAATCCTTTTTTTGAATCTCTCCGACTACGTACCCATCCTTTAATAGTAATATTTTTCAATATATATATTTTTGAAAAAATTTCATATATAGATATTACAAACATAATTTTTCTCCTTTAAAATATTAATAAAAATTTATAAAAAATAATTAATTACATTATATTTTTTATAAATATATTATTTAAAAATAATTTATATTAAAACCTTTAAGTTATAATATAACTATATTTAATATAGTCAATTTAAAATATATTAATTTCTATAAACAAATATATATAAAATTTATATTTTTATTTTTTTTAAAAAAAATTCTATAAATTTGATAAAAAATATTTTTTGAAATATTAAAATTATTATATAATAATAAAAATATTTATTATTAAAAAAATTATAAAAATAATTATTAATTAATTTATTAAATACATAAAAATAATAAAAAATAAATTTTCTAAAAAAAAATATGGAATAAAAAAATATGATATTAAAATTAAAAAAAGGATTCTTTAAATTATATAATCAATATCTTTTACAAGATATAAATCTTGTAATTAATAAAAATGAAAAAATTTGTTTACTGGGAAATAATGGGGCTGGAAAATCCACATTATTAAATATAATTTATAAAAAAATACCATTGGATAGTGGGGTTATTGAAAAAAAGAAGGAAATTAAGATAAATTATTTAAAACAAAAATTACCCATTAGAACATGTGAAACAATATATCAAAATATATATAAGAGCATAGAAAAAAAATCAAATTTTTTATTAGAGTATGAAAATTTAATTAATAAAAAAAAAATTATAGAAAAAAATTTATATAATAATCAAATATATTTTTTACAATCTCAAATAAGAAAAAATAATTTATGGGATAAATATATAATTGTTAATAAATTACTTAAAGAATTATCATTAAATAAATATTCAATATTGTCTTCTTTATCCGGGGGTAATTTACAAAAAGTTTCTATCATTAAAATTTTATCACGCTCATCAAACCTTTTGCTTTTAGATGAACCTACTAACCATCTAGATTGTGAAAGTATTATATGGCTAGAATCTTATATAAAAAAATTTTCCGGAAGTGTACTATTTGTTTCTCACGATCGTTTATTTATTAATAATATTGCAACTAATATTGTTGAATTAAATAATAATACTTTAATTAATTGGAAAACAAATAAATATGAAAATTTTATAAAAAAAAATATATAGTGATGAAAATTGAAAAAATTCAAAATAAAAAATTTAAAAAATGCATTTAAAAAAATAGAAAATAAAAACAAACAGGGCGTTAAAGCACGCACAAAAAGAAATAAAAACCAATAGAACAACATAAAGATATGAAAAATATTATATCCCTAATTAATAAAAAAAAATATACAATACTCATCAATATCCAAAAATAATAAATATTTCAAATTCTTCCCATAAAACTATGATTAAGATAAATAATATTAATCTAATATATAATAATATACATATAATAAAAAATTTTTCTGATAAAATATTATATGGCGAAAAAATAGCTCTTGTAGGCTCTAATGGATGCGGAAAAAGCAGTATATTAAAAATATTATTAAAAAAGCTGCTTCCAAATAATGGCAGTGTTACATATAGTAATCAAATCAAAATACAAGAATTAGATCAAGAATATGATCTTCTTGAAAAAAATAATTCAGTTTTAGAAAATCTTTCTTATGGCAAGGATAGTATTGAAATTAATAAAAAAACGTATACTATAATCGGGCTTTTAAAAAAGTTTCTTTTTTCTGAAGACCAAATTTATTCCCCTGCAAAATCTTTATCTGGAGGTGAAATTAGTCGATTATTGTTATTAAAATTGTTTTTTAAACCAAGTAATGTATTAATTCTTGATGAACCAACAAATCATTTAGATTTTAAAATGTTAAATTTTTTAGAAAAATTTTTAATGAACTACACTGGAACAGTAATTTTTGCAAGTCATGATCGATATTTTGTTAATAAAATATCAAAAAAATTATGGTTTTTTAATAAAAAAGGATCAATTTCTGTAAATATTGGTGATATTGAAAACATTTATCAAAAAATATATAAAGAAAAAAAATTTAGTTTAAAAACCATAATAAAAAAAAACCTAAAATTAGAATAAATCCTATAAATAAAAAATTAAATAAAGAACTAAAAGATATCCCTAAAAATATTGAAAAAATAGAAAAAAAAATTGAGAATATATATCAAGAAATAAATAATCATAATTTTTATAGAAATAAAGCACAATATATTAAAGATGTATATAAAAAATTATATAAAGAAAAAATAAATTTAAAAATAAATTTTTATATTGGGAGAAACTAGAAAATATAAAAAATAATTAATATTGATTAATTTATTTTAATAGAGAAATATAATACGAAAATCATATTATTCAATAAATATATAAATTTTTTTCAATAATAGCTATTAAATATTTAAACATTTTGTAGAACAATAAAAATTAAATTTTTTAGAACAATTTTTGCATTGAATAAACAATCTATGACACCGATGATATGCGCAATTAATATGAATACTATCAGTTAATTGATTACAATTTCTACATTTAGACAAAATATCATTTGTAACTCGTTCTGCTAATCGATTATCAAATACAAATATTTTTCCTTTAAAATACATCGGTAAAGAATATTTTTGAGTTTGGTTAATATATCCTAAAATTCCACCATATATTTGATAAACGTTTTTAAATTTATATTTTTTTAATAATCCAAAAGCTTTTTCGCAACGTATTCCTCCGGTACAATATAAAACTATTTTTTTATTTTTATAAGGTAATAAGGTTTCTTTAAGCATATCTAACTGTTCTCGAAATGTTTTAGAAGGTATTTCTAATGCCTGATAAAAATGTCCGATTTCATATTCATAATGATTTCGTATATCTACAAAAATAGATTTCGAATCTAAAAATAACTTATTCACTTGAAATGCATTCAAATAATATTTTGAAGAATTTTTTAAAATAGGTACATTATCAATATTGTTGGCAACAAGTTGTTTTCGAATTTTAATTTGTAATTTCCAAAATGCCATACTTTTGTTTTCAATAGAAAAATTAATATTAATATTACATAAGTTTATATTAATTTTTTTAAAAAAACTCATAATTTTATTTACATAAGAATCAGGTACACTAATTTGTGCATTTATTCCTTCATTTGCAATATAAATTCGCCCCAATACATCGTATTTTTTTAACCCTATTTGAATATCATTTAATAATTCTTTAGGATAAAATACATTAAAATATTTATATAACGATATAATTGTACGTTTTGTATAATTATGTAAACAAATAATTTTCAATATTTTATTAGAAATAATATTTTTCTTTTTCAAAATTTAATAATTCCTTTTTACTTATAAAACACAAAATTTAGAATATAAATTTATATATAAGTTATATTAATTAAATTTCACTATCTTTTATATAATAAAAATTTTTTTGTTGAATCAACTTATCAAATATTATATTATTTTTTTTTAAACTTTCGATTTTTTCTAAAACAATAGTTTTCGGGGCATATTTAATAAAACTTTCATTCTTTAAGGTCTTATTTATTTTATTAATAAATTTTTGAATATGAACAATTGATTTATTTAATCGTAATAATTCTGTTTTTATATTTATTGAATGAGAAAGGGGAATAAATAATTCGGTATCATCAACTATTCTATATATTGAAGAAGACGTTTGAGTATATCTAAAAAGTATAACGATATTTTTTACATAAAAAGTTTTTTTTAAAAAATTATAATTTTCTTCTATAAAAATTCTTTTATACATTGAGAAACACTTAATATATAGTTGCAAACTAAAATTATACCGTACGCCGATATCAATACGTATACTACGTAATTCCAAAGATACTTTTTGAATCCATTTAATAAATTTAAATAAATATAAAGGATGTTGATTTTCTTTATATATAGGAAAAGATTCTAAAAGAACTGACTTTATAGGACGATTGTATAATTTATTAAAATTTTCCCATAACATATCTGTAATAAATGGTGCAATAGGATGTAATAAACGTATAATTGAACTAAAAACAACAAATAATGTATATTTAACGGACTCCACTTCTTGGTTCGAACCTGTATTTAAAATTGGTTTAATTGTCTCTAAATAATAATCACAAAAATCACGCCATATAAACTTATACAATAAAGATACAATCTTATCAAAACGATATTTTTTAAAAAAAATATGATAATTTTTAATAATTATATTTAATTTTAATATTATCCATAGATCTAGAAAAGATTTTTTTAATTTTTTTTGTTTTAAATCTCTTGTCATATTTAAAAATATAAATCGACTCGCATTCCATAGTTTATTACAAAAATATTTATATCCTTTTAATCTATTCATATCCCAATGTATATTGCGACTAGTGGATACTAATGATAACAAAGTTAATCGCAATGCATCAGCACCATGAGACTCAATACCATTAGGAAATTGTTTTTTAGTATAAGATATAATTTTTGATAATAATTTTGGTTGCATTAAGTTATGAGTTCTTTTTTCTATTAATTTTGATAACTTAATTCCATCTATTAAATCTAACGGATCTAGAGTATTTCCTCTAGATTTAGACATTTTTTTCCCTTCTTCGTCTTTAATTAATCCTGTAATATATAATTTTTTAAATGGTACTTGTATAATATTATTTATTTTTTTCATTACATACGTTGTGATCATAATCATTCGAGCAATCCAAAAAAATATTATATCAAATCCTGATACTAATATATTAGTAGGATGAAAATTTTTAATTTTTTTTTTATCAGATGGCCAACCTAAACCTGCAAAAGTCCATAAACTAGAAGAAAACCAGGTATCTAAAACATCCGTATCTTGTGTTAAAACAATACTATCTGGAATTAAATATTCTTTTCTAATTGATTTTTCATTTTTTCCAACATAAACATTATTATTTATATTATCATACCAAATAGGAATTTGATGTCCCCACCATATTTGACGTGAAATACACCAATCTTCAACATTATTCATCCAAGCTAAATACATATTTAGATATTGTTGCGATAAAAATAAAACTTTTCTTTTTTTTACCATTTCAATAGCAGTATTAGCTAATTTTTTGGTTTTTAAATACCATTGATTGGTTAACATAGGCTCTAAAATTATTCCACTACGATCACCATAAGGAATAGAACTGTTATATATTTCAATTTTTTTTAAATATTGCATTTCTTTTAGCATAGATAAAATTTTTTTTCGAGCTATAAATCTATCTAATTTTTTTAATATATCTGGGATTTGAATATTATCTTTATATGTTATACTTCCATTCTGATTAAAAATTTCTAATCGATCTAATATTTTTCCGTCAAATGTAAAAATGTTAATCATTGGTAATTTATGAATTTTTGCTATATTATAATCATTAAAATCATGTGCAGGAGTAATTTTCATACATCCTGTACCTTTATTCATATCAATAGTATAATCACTTATAATAGGAATAACACGTCCTATAATAGGAACCAAAACAAAACGACCAATATATTTTTTATATCGAATATCCCTAGGATGAACAGCAATAGCGGTATCACCGAGTAAAGTCTCAGGACGTGTAGTAGATACAATTAAATATTTTATTTTTTCAATTTTATGTTTTTTTTGTACTAATAAATATTTTATATACCACATATTATGTGATACTGTTCGATGTTCTACCTCTAAATCAGATACAACTGTTTTAAGGCTCGGATCCCAATAAACTAGTTTTTTACTTTTATAAATATAATTATCTTTATATAACAAAATAAAAACTTTTTTTACAGCTTTAGAAAAATTTTTATCTAAAGTAAATCTACTATCATTAACATTAATAAAATTACCTAACCGTTTAACTTGATAAAAAATATTAGATTCAAATTTTTTTTTCCAATTCAAAATTTCTTTTATAAACTCTTTTCTAGAATACGAATCTCTTTTTCTTCCTTTTTTAGTTAATAAATAATTTTCAACAACCATTTGTGTTGCAATACCTGCATGATCAGTACCTAGTTGAAATAAAACATTTTTTCCTAACATATAATTATATCGTATTAACGAATCCATAATCGCCTGTTGAAATGCATGTCCCATATGCAAGGAACCTGTAATGTTAGGCGGCGGCATCATAATACAAAAAAACTTTTTATTAGAATTAATATCTTTTTTAAAAATATTGTTTTTATCCCAACATTTTTGTATATATCTTTCTATTTTATAAGGATTATATGTTTTTTCCATAATTATTTTCATTATATAGTTATTGTAAAAAATTTATATTAATTGTAACTATAAAAAATAAATAAAATATATTAATTAATATATAATTATTTAATAAATTATTTATATAAATATTTTAGATTGATTTAAAAGATATTCGCATAATAATTTATTTGGTCGTCCTGTTGACCCTTTATTTTTATATATTGACGATGCAGTTCCTGCAATATCCAAATGAGCCCAAGGATAATCTTTTACAAATTTAGATAAAAAACATGCAGCTACACTAGCTCCCGCTAAACCCTTATCAGAATTATTTAAATCAGCTACTATAGATTTTAAATCATTCTCATAATCTGAATGTAAAGGTAATTGCCATACTAAATCATTACTAACATTTCCAGACTGTATTAAATCATTAGCTAATTTCTTATTGTTACTCATTAATCCAGTATAAGTAGCTCCTAATGCTACCATACAAGCCCCTGTTAATGTAGCTATGTCAATAACTAATAAAGGGTTAAACCTAGAAATATATGTTAATACGTCACATAAAATTAATCTACCTTCAGCATCTGTATTTAAAACCTCTACTTTTTTTCCAGACATAGTAGTAATAATATCACCGGGACGATAAGAATTTTTTCCGATCATATTATCACATCCAGCAAGAATTCCAATAACATTAATAGGTAACCTTAACTCAGATAAAGTAGTTATAATACCGAACACTGAAGCTGCTCCCGACATATCATATTTCATTTCATCTAAATTTTTTGATGGTTTAATTGATAATCCCCCTGAATCAAATGTTACACCTTTACCAATTAAGACAATAGGACGTTTCTGATTATTAATATTTCCATTATATTTTATAATAGACATAAACGGTAAATTTAAAGAACCGTATGAAACAGATAAGTACGCATTCATCTGTAATTGTTTCATTTCTTGCTGATTAATAATTATTGTATTTAATAAATCTGGGTATTCTAATTGTAAATTTTTCGATTTTTCAGATAAATATTCAGCATTACATAAATTTGGAGGCATATTACATAAATTTTTAGTTCTAATTATACCTTTTACAATGGCATTAGAATGTTTTAAAGCTAATTCTGCATTCTTTAAATGTTTTAGATTTTCTATATTTAGAATAATATTTTTTATTACCCTCATTATCCAAAATATATTTAAATTTTTAAATTCATCATTTTGTATAATTTCTTTAGATGTTTCAATAAAAAATTTAATCTTTCGATATGCATTTAAATTTAAAACACAACAATTTATTAACAAACATAATATATTTTTTACATGCATTTCTATTAATTTTTTTATACATACAATAATTATTTTTTCATAATCAGATTGATTAATTATATTTGTCTCACCACATCCTACCAATAAAATTCGTTTATCTACCATAGTGGGGATCTTATACAATAATAAAATTTGCCCGATTTTTCCTTGAAAATCACCGTATTTAATAATTTTTAATATATATTTTTTACTTTTTCGTTTATTACATTCGTCGAATTTAAAAAAAACATCCGATTCACCAATTCCAATAACTATGCAATCAATTAACGTATCAAAGTTATTATTATAACAAATAGAAAATTTCATATACATACCTTAATATATAAAAAATTAAAAATAAACATAAAAATTTATATATATAATAAAAATTTTTACATTATGATTAAATATGAATTTAATTTCAGATAATTAAATATTATATAATATTTATATTTTATATAAAATAACGTTTTATATAAAAGATATTAAATATTAAATATTAATATTCTTTCTTTTTTCAATTAAACAAATTTTGTAAAGTCTATATATTTTTGATACAATAAAGCTATTATATTTCAAAAAATAAAATAGAGTTTTTTTTATGAAAACATTATTTAAGAAAAATTTTTTAAAATTTTCAGATTTTACAAAAAAAGAAATTTTATTTTTAATAAACTTTTCCATTTTTTTAAAAAAACAAAAAATGAAAACAAAGAAAATAAAATTTTTAAAAAAAAAAAATATAGCATTAATTTTTGAAAAAAAATCAACCAGAACACGATGCGCATTTGAAATTGCTGCACGTGATCAAGGTGCTTATACAACTTATTTGAATTCAAAAGATACACATTTGGGATACAAAGAATCTATTGAAGATACCGCAAAAGTTTTAGGATGTATGTATGATGGAATTCAATATCGTGGTTATAATGATAAAACGTTACATCTTCTAGCTAAATATTCTAATATACCTGTATGGAACGGTTTAACAGATATGTTTCATCCTACTCAATTATTAGCTGACCTTGTTACTATTGTAGAAATTTATCCAAAAATTTTATTTGAAAAACTACATATTGCTTATATCGGAGATGCTAAAAATAATATCGCTAATACATTAATAGATGCAGCATATATATTAGGTTTTAATTTAAATATTATCGCACCCAAAATATATTGGCCAGAAAAAAATATTTTAAATATGTCTAAAAATAACAAAAAAAGAGCGAAAATTACTTGTACAGAAAACATTGCAGATGGAGTTAAAAATATTGATTTTATTTATACAGATACCTGGATATCTATGGGGGATAAAAAAACGTGCTGGAAAGAAAAAATAGAAAATTTAAAAGATTATCAAGTAAATCAAAAAATACTTAAATTAACTAAAAATGTTAATATAAAAATATTACATTGTTTACCAGCATTACATGATAAAAATTCTACAATTGGTTTAGAAATACATAAAAAATATAATTTTTCTTCCGGAATAGAGATTTCCAATGACATTTTTTCTTCAAAAGCAAATTTAAGTTTTCAACAATCTATAAACAAATTACATTCTGCTAAAGCACTATTAATTTCAACATTATCTGATAAATATTAATTAATTAGATAAAATAAATATTTTTATAAAATATTTAATATTATTAGCAATTTTTTTATAGTTTAAAATAAAGACAGCCTAATTAAAATGAAAAATATAAAATCATCCAATAAAGAAATAAAAATATATGGACCATATGCACCCTATATTAAATCTGGAAATTTACTGTATATCTCTGGGCAAATTCCAATCGATAATAAAAATAAATTTATTCCTAAAAATATATCAGAACAAACCTGTTTGTCTCTAAAAAATATTAAAAATATATTAAATATCAATAATTTATGTATGAAACATATTATAAAAACAACAATTTTTACTACAAAATTAGAACAATTAAAAGAAATAAACTTATCTTATTCAAATTTTTTTAAAAAATATACTAATTTATATCCTACCCGATCATGCGTTGGAGTCTTAAATTTACCAAAAAATGTTTTAATAGAAATTGAAGTAATCGCCTCATATAAATAATAAAATATATGCCACACAGTGGCATAACATTTTAAAAATTTATTAATTTAATTATATTTTTAGTATATATATTAAAAAATTTATACTCGTCTAGACCTATTTTTTTTGAAAAATATCCCATTCTATTAATAAAATTTTTTCGAATATCATTACTTTTACTATTTTTTATCGGTTTAATGCACATCTGTTTATTTAATATACGAGTTCGAGATAAATGATTTAATAAACTATTAGAAATATTTTTCGGTAACTCTACTGTAGAATATGTAGAAAATACTCTTACATTACCAATGCGTTGACTACTAATATTTCCTTCATTAGCAATAGCTCCAACAATATGACGAATTTCTATTCCATCATCTTTTCCAACTTCAATTCGAAATGTTTGTATTTCATCTGTTTTTTGAAAATCTTTTGTTGTAGAACGAAATTTATTATCTAAAGTTTTAATATGTTTTTTACGACGAACGGTACGAAGAAAAGCAATAGAACTATTATTTTTTTTAAAAGATGGAAATATTTTTTTATCGGGCTTAACAATTAAGGGTCTCTCTCCTTGCGCTAACTTTAATAAAGCAGCGGATAATTTTTCAAAATTTACTGGTTCCTTTAATTTAAATTTTGGTAACAATAAACGATATTCCTCTAAATCTGGACTATTAAGTTCTTTTTGTATTTTTTCTGAAAATTTTTGTAATCTCCGTTGACTTAATAATTCACTTTTAGGTAAGATTACTTCTGGTATTGTTAACTTTACAATTCTTTCAATATTACGTAATAATCTTCTTTCTCTATTTTCTACAAATAATAACGCTCTTCCAGTACGACCAGCACGACCTGTTCTACCAATACGATGTACATACGATTCTGCATCCATTGGAATATCATAATTAATTACAAAACTAATACGATCGACATCTAATCCGCGAGCTGCAACATCTGTCGCGATTAAAATATCAAGTTTTCCATTTCTTAATCGGTCTAAAGTTTGTTCTCTTAATGATTGATTCATATCGCCATTTAATGCCGCGCAATTATATCCATTTTTTTCTAAAACATCAGCGACCTCTAAAGTAGCGCTTTTAGTTTTTACAAAAATAATTGTAGCTGAAAAATCTTCCATTTCTAAAAATCGAATTAACGCTTCAGTTTTTTTTCCATAAACCATCCAATAACTTTGTTGGATATTAGGTCGCGTAATTCCAGTCGATTGAATTTTTATTTCTACCGGTTTAACCATAAAACGTTTTGAAATTCTACGAATAATATCAGGCATCGTAGCAGAGAATAAAGCTGTTTGATGTTTTTTTGGAAGTTTTGACATAATATTTTCTACATCTTCAATAAATCCCATGCGCAACATTTCATCAGCTTCATCTAAAACAAAACTATTTAGATGCGTTAAACTTAAAGTTCCTCTTTTTAAATGATCTAATAAACGACCCGGAGTTCCTACTACAATTTGTGGTCCTTGACGTAATAATCTTAATTGTACTTCATATTTTTGACCTCCATATAAAGGTAAAACATTTATACCTTTTATATATTTTGAAAATTCTGAAAATGCTTCTGCCACTTGAACCGCTAATTCACGGGTCGGAGTTAATACTAAAATTTGTGGAGATTTAAAAATGTTTTTTATATTATGCAATAACGGTAATGCAAATGCAGCAGTTTTTCCACTTCCCGTTTGAGCCATCCCTAATACATCTTGTCCTAATAACAAATAAGGAATACAAGAAGATTGAATGGGAGAAGGTTTCTGATAACCTAAATCATCTAAAGATTTTAATAATAAAGAATTTAAACCAAATATTGAAAATGAATTATGAATTTGAGTCATGTAGTATATAAGCCTCTTATATTACTATGGCCAGTAAACTACATAACTCACGATAAAAATTTATATTTATCTTCATTAGAAAGTGTGAACCGGCTAAAATTGGATTTGTATAAATATTTTTAAAATAATTTATTTTTTATAAAAAAATATTTAATATTAAAAATTACGTTTTTAAAATTGTATACTATAAACTGATTATACAACAAAATAGTTTAGGAAGATAGTATTTCTAAAATCTATTAGACTAAAATAAAACTTATTTTATATACAAAAAAATTATTTATTTAATAATTGTTATTTTTATTTTATATCTTTCATACTTAAACGTAACCTACCTTGCCTATCAATTTCTAAAACTTTTACAGAAATAATTTGATCTAATTTAAGATGATCAATAACCTTCAAAACTCTTTTATTAGAAATTTGAGAAATATGTATAAGCCCTTCTTTCCCTAATCCAATTGAAACAAACGCACCAAAATCTAAAATCCTAATAACTTTTCCAGAATATATTTTTCCTACTTTAATTTCTGCGGTAATTTCTTGAATACGACGAATAGCATGTTTTGCTTTTTCTTCAATAGTAGCAGATATTTTAACTGTTCCATCATCTTTTATTTCAATAATTGTGCCAGTTTCTTCAGTTAACATTCGAATTACCGAACCACCTTTTCCTATTACATCCTTTATTTTTTCCGGGCTAATTTTAATAGTATGTATACGTGGTGCAAATTTTGAAATCTCTTTTCTTGGATTATTAATTGCACTCTCCATAATATCAAGAATGTTAAATCTAGCTAATTTAGCTTGATATAAAGAGGATTTTAAAATTTTAGTTGTAACACCGGGAATTTTAATATCCATTTGTAATGCAGTAATTCCTAATCTACTACCTGCTACTTTGAAATCCATATCCCCTAAATAATCTTCATCCCCTAATATATCGGATAAAATTACATAAGATTCATCTTTTTTAATTAACCCCATCGCAATACCTGCTATTGATTGCTTGATTGGAATTCCTGCATCCATTAAAGCTAACGAACCTCCACAAACTGACGCCATTGATGACGAACCATTAGATTCTGTAATTTCAGAAACTACACGAATAGTATATGGAAATTCTTCAATAGTAGGCATTACAGCTAACAAACTTCTTTTTGCTAATTTTCCATGTCCAATTTCCCTTCGTTTAGGTGAACCTACAACCCCAATTTCTCCAACAGAATAAGGCGGAAAATTATAATGAAATAAAAAATTATCTGTACGATCTCCTAACAAATCATCAAGATTTTGAGCATCACGTGAAGTTCCTAATGTTGCTGAAACTAATGCTTGTGTTTCTCCTCTTGTAAATAAAGCCGAACCATGAGCTCGTAGTAAAAGTCCTGTTCGTATATCAATCGGACGAATTTCATCATACATACGCCCATCAATTCTAGAGTGACCCTTCAAAATACGATTACGTATTATATTTCTTTCTAACAAATATAAACTTTCTTCAATTTTTGCTACATCTAAATCTATATTATTTAATAATAAATGATCTATAAGATTTTTCTTAATTTTACTTAATTTTTTTTGTCTTTCTTTTTTTGTCAATATTCTATAAGCTTTATCAATTTTACTTTTAACATTCTTAGAAACTAATTTATACAATTCAGTATTTTTTTGTATTAATAAGGTTCGAAGATTAGGAAATTTATTAGCTTTTTCTGAAAATACAAGAATTTCTTGAATTAATTTTTTTTGACTTTTGTGTCCAAATATAATTCCATTTATAATTTCTTTTTCAGATAATATACGAGCCTCCGCTTCTACCATAAGAATCGATTCTTTTGTACCTGATACTATTAAATCTAATAAACTTTTTTTTATATAATCAGTTTGAGGATTTAAAAAATACTGATTATTATAATAACCCACTCGAGCAACCCCTAACGGACCTAAAATAGGTAAACCGGATAAACATAAAGCGGAAGAAACTCCTATAATTGAGATAATATCGGGATTAATTTGCGGATTAACAGAAATAACAGTAACAGTAATCTGCACCTCATTTAAAAAATCTTTTGAAAAAAGAGGACGAATTGGACGATCAATTAATCTTGAAACTAAAATTTCATTTTCATTAGGTCTACCTTCTCGACGAAAAAAACCTCCGGGGATACGTCCAGCAGCATAAGTGCGTTCTTGATAATTTACTACTAACGGAAAGAATTTTTGTCCTTCTAAAACAGAATCCCCGCTTACTATTGTAACTAAAACTGTGGTATCATCCATACTAGCTAAAACAGATGCTGTAGCTTGTCTAGCAATTAAACCGGTTTCTAATGTAATTGTATGTTGACCATATTGAAATTTATGAACAATCGGATTTAACAAAATTATATCCTTAATATAAAACTTAATAAATGAAAATCACATACACTTTGAAATAAATAAAAAACATTTACATCTTAATAAAATTAAGATATCAAAAAATGTTAAAAAATAAAATATTTTTACAAGTTCGTATTATATACTATATCAAATGTCCTAAAATTAAGAAAAGAGCTACAGTCGCCCTTTTCTATCTAAATAGGCTATGAATTATATTAAATAATCATTATCTAAAATTTTTAATAACGCAAACCCAACTGTTGAATTAAACTAATATAATTTTGATGTTTTTTAGATTTAATATAATTCAATAATTTTCGTCGTCGTGAAACCATATTTAATAATCCTCTACGACCACAATGATCTGTTTTATGGAGAGAAAAATGTTTTTGTAAATAATTAATTTTTATAGTTAAAAAAATAATTTGAACTTCAGAACTACCAGTGTTTTTTATTTTTCTATATTTTTCTAATATCTCTTTTTTTTTTAACGATGATAATAACATGTACACCTCACATTTTTATAAAATAAAAAATTAAATTATAAAAAAATAAAAAATTTTTATAATATATAATTATAGATATTAAATATTTTTTAATATACACTCTGGTATTAAGATTCCTAAATTATTTACCTTTCCAATACCTAAAAAAACATTATTTTTATTAGTTATAACAAAAATTGAATTTTTTATAAAATTGTGTGATAAAAAAACATATAATTTTTTTTGAAAACGAATTGACTCTAAATGTGATAATCGAATTATAGGATATTCAGAAAAAAAAGAACGAATCGGTAATATAAATGATGAATAATCAAAAAAAGAATAATTTTTTAAAAAATTGTTATTTTTTTTTTTAATAAAATATCTGAAAAACTTATTAATTGTGATGTAACATACGGACCCATTCCTAATCTTTTTAAAAATACAATGTGCGCACCACATTGTAATATTTTTTCCAATATCCTGTATTAAACTACGAATATAAGTACCTTTAGAACATTTAATCTTTAATTCTAAAAAATTATGACAATATTGAATAATATTAATATAATAAATTGTTAAAATACGTAATTTACGAGGAATATTTATTCCACATCTTGCATATTTATACAATGGTTTCCCTTTATATTTAATAGCAGAAAACATAGGCGGAACTTGTTGTATAATACCATGAAAAGTTTTTAATGTTTGTATAATATTATTAATTTTTACATTAACTTTATATTTTTTTATAACTTTCCCTGCAACATCACCCGTTGTTGTCACTTGCCCTAATTTTGCTATGACATGATAATATTTAATAGAATTTGTTAAATATTTAGAAAATTTTGTAGCATTTCCAAAACATATCGGTAACATTCCAGTAGCTAAGGGATCTAAACACCCAGAAAAACCTGCTTTTTTTACAAAAAATATTTCTTTTATCTGTTGTAAAATAATATTTGAAGACAAACCTTTAGGTTTATTTAATAAAAGTATGCCATGAATATCATTATATTTTTTTAACAAAATTAATAATCCTATAACAAAAATTGTAATATCTTAAAAATAAATTTTATAAATTTTCTTTTAAAATACGAGAAATAACCATTCCTTTTGCAAACGAATCGTCGTAAATAAAATATAATTTTGGAATGATACGTAAATGTATTGTTTTTCCAAGATGATATCGAATAAATCCTGAAGATTTTTGTAAAATATGTGTTAAAAATTCATTTTTTTTTTTATTTTGAAACTGTAAAGATGTAAAAAAAACTTTTGCATAATGTAAATCTACAGATAATTGAACAGCTAATATTGTCACACCTAAATGAATACGCGGATCTCGTAAAAAATTTCTAATAATAACAGAAATTTCTTTATATAAATTTTGCTCTACTCTCATTGACCGACTAAATTTTTTTAACATATTATTTCCTAATCAAATATAGATATTTCTTATTCTATAAAAAATATAACTACTAAAAAAAACTAAATAACACTAGTTTGAAAAACTTCAATAACATCCCCGGTCTGAATATTATTATAATTTTTTATACCAATTCCACATTCTATTCCGCTACGAACCTCATTAATATCTTCTTTAAACCGACGTAATGATTCTAACTCCCCTTCATATATAACAATATTATCTCTTAATATACGAACAGGATTTGTTCGTTTAACAATACCTTCAATAACCATACATCCTGCAATTAATCCAAATTTTGGAGATTTGAAAACATTACGAACTTCAGCTAGACCAATAATATTTTGTTTATATACAGGTTTTAATAATCCCGAGATAGATTTTTTAATATCATTAATAACATCATAAATAACAGAATAATAACGTACATCTAATCTTTCTGTTTCTATAATACGTTTTGCTAAAGAATCTGCTCGTACATTAAAACCGATTATTATCGCTAAAGAAGCTAAACATAGTGTGGCATCAGACTCCGTTATTGCTCCTACACCGGAGGAAATAATATTAATTAAAACAAATTTATTTGATAATTTCTCTAATGAATCTTTAATAGCTTCTAAAGAACCTTGCATGTCTGTTTTTAAAATAATATTTAATATTGAAATTTTTTTTGCATCATCAATTCCATGAAATAAATTTTCTATATTAGTTTTTTTATTAAAAGATAATTTTTTATCACGAAATTTACTTTGACGATATAATGCTACTTCTCGTGCTTTTTTTTCATCTCGAACTACAGTAAACAAATCTCCGGTACTTGGTATTCCTGATAAACCTAAAATTTCTACAGGAATTGAAGGTCCAGCAGTAAAAACATGGTAACAAAATTCATTTCTAATAGCTTTAATTTTTCCATACTCTAAACCACAAATAACAATATCACCTATTTTCAATGTACCTTCGTTAACCAATACAGTAGCAATAGGACCACAACCTTTATCTAAAAAAGATTCAATTACAATTCCGGAAGCCATGCAATCATATTCTGCTTTTAATTCTAACATTTCAGCCTGTAATAGAATTGCTGCTAGTAATTCATCTATTCCAAAACCAGTTTTTGCAGATATAGATACAAAAATATTTTCTCCCCCATAATCTTCTGAAATTATTGCATATTTCATTAATTCTTTTTTTATTTTTTCTATATTTATACCAACTTTATCTACTTTATTTATAGCTACAATAATAGGAACTTGAGCTGACTGCGCATGTCGTATAGCCTCAATTGTTTGAGGCATGATACCATCGTCAGCTGCTACAATTAACACTACTATATCTGTTACTGATGCACCTCTAGCTCTCATTGCAGTAAATGCTGCATGACCCGGGGTATCTAAAAAAGTAATAATTCCGTTCGGTGTCGAAACATGATATGCTCCAATGTGCTGAGTGATTCCACCTGCTTCTTTTGATACTATTTTTGTAGATCGAATATAATCTAAAAGAGATGTTTTACCGTGATCTACATGACCCATAATTGTTACTACTGGAGCACGTATTTTTTTATTGCCTATGTTAATATCACGATCTTTCATTAATGAAATTTCTAACGCATTATCGACATGCATTATTACCTTATGACCCATTGCTTCAGAAATAATTTTTGCTGTATGTTTATCTATAATTTGATTTTTTGCAATAACTATACCCATTTTTTGCATATTTTTAAAAATTATAGAACTTTTTACCGCCATTTTATTTGCTAATTCAGTTATTGATATAGTTTCGCCAACTAAAATATTTCGCATAAATGTTTTTATAGGTTTTATAAAACTTTGTTGTAATATAGAACGTCGAGTTTTTTTATGTTTATAATGTCTTCCAAAGCGAGATATACTATTATCTTTCTGTGTCATAAATTTTTTTTCTGACAATTTATTATTTTTTCGTAATTTGTTATTTTTTATTATTGAACTGGGGTAACGTATTTTCGATACACCGTCATTTTTTAAAGAACTGTTCATAAAAGTAGGCGCGGACAATGGTTGAACAACATTCTTTTTTTTTGTTTTTAATGTTTTATTACTAGATAAATGCTTCTTATTTGGAGTATTAATATTTAATAATGTATTATGAGTACGATTAATATTTTTTTTACTATCATTAAAATAATGTGAATTTTTTATTTTTGACATATTAACAGATATAATTTTTTTTCATTATTATTAGTTAATTCTTTTTGTTTTTTAGAAAAATTTTTTTTACTTTTTTAAATAAATTTTGTTTACTTTTTAATTTCACTATTAATCTCATCTCTTTTTATTTTTCTTAAAAAAAACATTTTAAGTTAAATTATTTTATTAAAATTTACTTTTTTGTTATTATATAACATATTTTTTTTAATAAAAATATTATATAATAATTAAAGATAATTACAAAATAACTATTTTTTTAAAAAATTTTTATTATATATAAAGATATTTTTTTTACATTTTAAAATATAAATTATAAAAATTAAATAATATATAAAACATTAATTAATTTAAAATACTATAATTTTCATATTTATATATTATTAATATATAATTAAAAAACAGTTTTATTTTTCATTCTCTGTTTTTTTATTAAACCAACATACTTGTCTAGCTTCCATAATTAATTGACCAATTTGTTTATTTGTTAACATTTTAAAATCTCTTAGATCATCAATACTTTGTTCTGCTAATTGTTCTACTGTATATATCTTTTTTTCTATTAATTTTTGAATAATAACATTATTAATACAATTTAATTTAATAAAATTATTTTGTATAGACGCATCTAAAAATATTTTTTTTTGTTTGCATAAATATTTTTTTAAAATGTTTTTAGCACATGTTTGAATTTTTAGTAATATATCTTTTTTAATTCCAAGCACAGAAAATAATTCAGACAAAGAAGCTCTAGAAATTAATTCTAAAGAATTAAATCTAGATTTCATTAAAATAGAAATATCTAAATCATTAATATCTAAATATTTTTTTAATATTTCTAAAGAACTAAAATTATCCTGTTCTTTTTTTTTCTGAAAAGATTCTAAAGTTTTAACGTTTAATTCCCATCCTGTTAATTGTGATGCTAAGCGAACATTTTGTCCATTACGACCAATAGCTTGAGCTAAATGACATGTTTCCACTGCTATATCCATAGAATGATTTTCTTTATTTGCAATAATAAATAATACTTCAGCTGGTGCCATAGCATTAATTACAAAATTTTCAGACTTTTCGTGCCATAAAATAATATCGATACGTTCTCCGCATAATTCATTAGATACCGCCTGTACACGAGATCCTCGCATTCCAACGCACGCACCTACAGGATCAATTCGCTTATCGTTTGTTTTAACAGCAATTTTTGATCTTGATCCAGGATCACGTGAAATAGCTTTAATATCAATCAATTGCTCTGAAATTTCAGGTACTTCTATTCGAAATAATTCAATTAACATTATAGGATTCGATCGACTAATCAATAATTGTGTACCATATATTTCTGAAGATATTTTATATAATATTCCTCTTACTCTATCTCCAATCCTAAAATTTTCTCGGGGTAACATTTCCTTTTTTTTCATTAAACCTTCAATATTACTACCTAAATCAAGCAATACACCATCTCTGTTAATTTTTTTTATAATTCCAACAATAATACGATTTTTTTGTGTCCGAAATTGTTCTATGATCATATCGCGTTCTGCTTCACGAACTTTTTGTACAATTATTTGTTTAGCTGTTTGAGTTGTAATACGATCAAATGTTACTGAGTTAATACGATCTTCAATATAATCAGATAATTGAATTGTGTTATTTTCAAATTTTGCCGCTTCTAATGTAATTTCTTTTGTAGGATTTAAAACAACTTGTACTACTAACCATCTACGAAATGTTGTTAAAATCCCATTTTTTCGATTAATATTAACCCGAATATTTATATCTTTCTGATATTTTTTTTTAGTAGCGATAGCTAAAGCACTTTCTAAAGCTTCAAAAATTTTTTCTTGCGGAAGCGATTTTTCATTTGAAACAGCATCCACAACAGATAAGATTTTTTTATTCATGATAGTTATCCTTAATCCAGATAATTTTCTTTAATGAAATAAAAAAACACAAAAAAAATTTATACAATACTTTTCATTAATAAAAAACCCCGAAAGGTCGGGGTTTTTTATTAATGCGAAATACTAATATTATGATAATAATTATGATACTTTTAATTATTAATTAAAAAATCTTAATAAAAAACTATTTATTTTTACATAATATAATCCAAAAAAATAATATATTTACAAAAAATTTAAAATATAAAAAATAATTTTTATAGAATATACTTTAAAAAAAAAATAAAAAATACCGAAGGTGGGACTTGAACCCACAAACCTATATTTTTAGGTACTACCCCCTCAAGATAGCGTGTCTACCTATTTCACCACTTCGGTTTTTATTAACATTTAATTATTACACTATAGATAAAAAATAATATCTGTAATTTTGACATAATTATATATTAATTATATAATTTATATATTAAAAATAATGCGAATGAAAATTACATAATATTAAATTTATCAAAAAAAAACAGCATTACTAAAATCATAGTTATCCAAATAACAGTTGAATTGCGCATTTTTTTAATAAATAACTTAGTTGGAGCGTTATTATTAATAGACGAAAAATCGTTTCCTTCTGTGGGTTGGAAAATAATAATTATAAGTAAAAAAAATGAAATTAAAAAAAATAAAACTAATAAAAAATAATACATAATAAACACCGAATTTTAAATAATAATATTTCATTATAATGACATAACAGAAATAAAAAAAACAATAAAAAAAAATTCAAACTACTTTATTTAAAATATATTAATTTACATAATAATGTATATTTAAAAAATTATTTTTATAAAATAATATAACATTAAAAATCTATTATTTATATAAAAAAAATATAACTTTATAAAATTTTTATTATATTTGTTGTCTATCTCATATAAAAAAAAGAGATAGACAGAATTCTAAAAAATTATATATCTAAAATATTTTATCAAGATTCTAAAATGTATTACATAAAAAATAATAAAATAAATTTTTAATTTAGAGGAGTATTAATAAACTTTCTTGACATTAAATTATTAATTTGAACTATATTAATAGTTTCATATTTTATTAATGCATCTTTCATAGCATGTAATATATCAATATTATCATTTAATATTTTTTTGGCTCTCTGATAATTTATTTGTATTAATAAGCGTACCTCTTCATCAATAATGCGAGCTGTTTCATTAGAGATATTCTTTGTTTGTACTATTGATTTTCCTAAAAAAACTTCATTATCTTCTTCTGTATATAATAACGGACCTAATTTATCAGAAAAACCCCATTGCATTATCATACTTCTAGCTAATTTTGTAGCAGTTTTAATATCGTTACAAGCTCCGGTAGATACATTTTTAGAACCATAAATAATCTCTTCAGCTAAACGTCCACCATATAATGTAGAAATTTGCCCTTCTAATTTTTGACGGCTAACATTACATATATCCTCTTCTGGTAAAAATAGGGTCGCTCCTAAAGCATGACCTCGAGGTATAATTGTAACTTTATGAACAGGATCATGATCCGGTACTAACCTTCCTATTATTACATGTCCGGCTTCATGATAAGCAATTAATTCTTTTTGAAGTGGAGTTATAACCATAGAACGTCTCTCTGCGCCCATCATTAATTTATCTTTAGATTTTTCAAAATCTAACATTTTTACAGTTCTTTGATTATGACGCGCAGCTAATAATGCAGATTCATTTACCAAGTTAGCTAAATCTGCCCCCGAAAATCCAGGAGTACCTCGTGCAATTATTTTTGGTATAACATCATCCGATAAGGGAACTTTACGCATATGAATTTTTAAAATTTCTTCACGCCCTATAATATCAGGCAACGAAACTATCACTTTTCTATCAAACCGACCTGGACGTAATAACGCTGGATCTAATACATCCGGACGATTTGTAGCTGCTATTACAATAACCCCTTCGTTACCATCAAATCCATCCATTTCTACCAAAATTTGATTTAAAGTTTGCTCTCTCTCATCATGACCTCCACCTAATCCAGTACCCCGTTTTCTACCTACTGCATCGATTTCATCTATAAAAATGATACATGGCGCAAATTTTCTAGAATTTTCAAACATATCTCTAACTCGAGATGCTCCAATTCCTACAAACATTTCAACAAAATCAGAACCAGAAATAGTAAAAAATGGAACTTTTGCTTCTCCAGCAATCGCTTTAGCTAATAAAGTTTTTCCGGTACCAGGGGGACCCACCATCAGTATCCCTTTTGGCATCTTACCCCCCAACTTTTGAAACCGCTTAGGTTCTTTTAAATAATCTACTAACTCTAAAACATCTTCTTTTGCTTCATTGCATCCTGCTATATCTAAAAATGTTGTTTTAATTTCATTATTATCTAACATTCGTGCTTTATTTTTTCCAAATGAAAATAATCCTTTTCCACCGCCAGTTTGTGCTTGTTTTATCAAAAATAACCATACACCAATTAATAAAATTGTAGGGCACCATGAAATAATCAATGAAGTTATAATGTTAGATTCTACAGGAGATACCCCAACTACTTTTACACGTTTTGCTAAAAGTGTATTTAAAAGATTTATATCATACGTAGGTATACGAGTGGTATATTGAGTTGAATCTTTTTTAATAACTTGTATTGTTTGTCCATTTATATAAGCGTCACGTACTTTATCATGATTAACCTCTGATAAA